>NZ_JBVVAK010000059.1:0-50193 GCF_055792825.1 Microvirga sp. GN3 | reverse complement strand
CAAGGACATCCTCGATCATTGCTGTGACGCGTGGAACAGGCTCACCGAGCAGCCCTGGACGATTATGTCCATCGGCTTGCGCGACTGGGCACACGGGTTCTGATCACCAGGACGTGGTATAAGCTGGATCTCGCTAAGCTCATCCCGAGTGGTGCTGGCAAGCCCGGCAGCCACATTCAATGTGTGTTCACGTATGGTTCGGGCGAGACCATTAAAGCAATTCTAAAGCTATTCAAATATGGTGGGCTCCTGGAGTTGTCCTTCCAGGGGCAGCAGCAGGCATTTTCTCTGGTGTCTGACACGAGGCATTTTGGCGGGCTGCAATGGTACGTCGTCTGCTCAAAAACCGGTCGGCGCGTGCGTGTGCTCTATCGGCCACTCGGAGCCACGTTCTTTGGCAGTCGGTACGCCTGGGGCCGCAGAGCAGCGTATGCCTCCCAGTTTCTAGATCCGATTGGACGCGCATGGCGAACCAAGGCAAAGGTGAAAGCGGCTCTGCTCGGAAATGAAGATCCAGATGAATGGGATCTGCCGCCCAAGCCCAAAGGCATGCGGTGGCCGACATATGAGCGGTGGGTAGCCAAGTACGACGCCGCTGAGGAGATGCTCGATGCGCAGCTCGTCGTGGCAATGCATCGATTGATGAAACGACTGTAAATGAACGCGTTGGGGCGTGCTCTGGCTCAAGTGCTAGAGCACTAGAGCGGTTTGCGAATAAATGGAACTGGGAGTTTTGACGATAGTGGTCAGGGGCGTGAGCAGCGACTCTCACTATGACAGCCTGCTCTCGGATCGAGCTCAAATCTGGTGAGTGTGGCGGCAGGCAGAGAGCGCTGGCCCCGACCAGGACAGGCAGTAGTCTATGTCCAGCGCTCCCGCAGTCAATCGTGCCCCCGTCCATACTGAGCAGGGTTCGTGTTACCCCTCGCGGGTCTCCTGAAGGTAAATCACGTGGCCGTGCTCGTTGGCTATCCACAGCGGATTATTGTTGGCGCTGACGAAAATTTTCTTTGAAGGTGCCGATGGCCCATACAATACAACTTTTACGTCTTTTAGCCTATAAGCATCATCATCTTCCTTGGTGAGATTACCTTGCTTCCGAAGATAAACATAGTCCACTCTATCCATATCTAATGGATAATATGCTGGGTCATTGTTCTTCCCTACATCTGATTGTTTGGGAAACTTCGTAGTAGAATCAATAACACCCCCTTCGAATATGAACCCGAGCGCGAATTTTTCTTGTTGTCCTGTATTGAAATCCGCCTTTGGTGAATCAAGTGCGAACTCCCGCCCCCCGCCTTTGCCTACTACACCAATGTAGATGTGGTTGGGAGTGCCAGAATCGTCACTGGAAGACGTATTCAGTGTCACTGCCATTCCTGTCAATTGAACCATTACTTCAACTCCATTGTCCATATATGTACCACATTCCCACGAAGTCGGGGCAATTATGATGTTGCGCCCCTTCCACGTGAAGGAGCACTAGAACATACTGGGCAATAGACTTCTGTGACGAAGACCACGGTGAAGAAGAGCACAATCTGATATGGGCCCGCGTCACGCGAAACCGCTTCTGTGACGAAGACCACTGTGAAGAAGAGCACCGTCGGATATGGGCCCTTGTTTGCGAAACCGGTCTAAATGAACAGGTGCCCAGTGCGGGCGCCTATGTTGAGCAGAACCACTCAGCTAGGCTCGGTCAGCGAGATTTGAGAGCAAGTGGCCCCTTATCAAATATGATGCCGCTGAGATGATGCTGGATACACAACTCGTGATGGCGGCGGCGCGGCTGAAGGTGGAAGGGTAAGGGAGTGCCAAGAACGTCTGTCCGGGCACTCCGATTGCAGTGGTCGTAGATAACGAAGAAGTCCTTATAGGTCAGGGCACGACCCTTCCTCAGCATTGCTTATCGCGAGCGGACCTCAAAACAATGGTCGGCGCAGGTAGCAGGAATGAATAAACATCCGAGCGACTGGTCTAGTAATTGTTCATTTACTATAAGAGTGCAGCCTTATCTTGTGCCTCTTGGCACGGTCGTTCTCCCTGAGACGGTCGCGTCAAGCGACCGAACGGTTTGGCGGAGATGCTTCAGTGAAAATCATTTCATTCGTCACGCAGAAGGGCGGGACAGGCAAGAGCAGCCTTGCTGTCTCACTTGCCGTGGCTGCAGTGCAAAACGGCCTGAAAGCAGCTGTTCTCGATATCGACCCACAAAGTACAGCTGAAGAGTGGTACAAGCGGCGCACTGCTGAAGCTCCGGCGGTCCATTCGATTTCCTGGGCCAATCTCTCCTCTCGTCTCTACAGGCTTGGCCAAGAGGGCTACGACCTCGCCATCGTTGACACGCCGGGGTCGGAAAGCCATGCTGCGTCAGAAGCGATGAAAGAAGCGCACTTTTGCTTTCTGCCGGTCCGCCCCAGCGTCGCCGATATCGAGGCTAGCAAACCCACAGTTCGGTATCTGACCGAACACGCCAAGCCGTTTGCATTCGTTCTCAATCAATGTCCAACTGGCGGACGTACGAGCCGAACACAGAATGCACGTATGGCTCTCCAACTGCTCGGTGGGTTGTGCAACCCGACACTGGCGCACCGGTCTGACCATGTAGATGCTCTTGCCGCAGGTCTCGGGGTGACTGAATTCAGTCCGTATGGAAAGGCTGCTGATGAGATACGCGCGGTTTTGCAATGGCTCACAGCCAGGCTACGAAGGTTAGATGCCACCGAGATAGCGGATGACGAAGGCGGAGCAATCCCTCTGAGAGCAATCTCATAAGGGATCATTGCTATGATGCCGCTGAGGAGATGCTCGATGCGAAGCTCGTCGTGGCAGCGGCGCGGCTGATGAGGCGGCTATAGCGGGGAAGAATGTGTGGCCGACCTTAGCAAGAGAGGCCGGCCTGCAGTCTTTGGGCCAAACAGGAGTAGACCAAGCTCGTTCAGTCACCTGACGATGGCCTCCAGAGTGGCACCTCGCGTACAGCGCAACCTCTATGCAAACGTCCTCTGGAATTGCATCTCCAGCTTATCAAGCTCTTGCAGAAAGGAATCACGTCGCTCGTGATGGCGCTTTGCAAGTGTGGCAATGGCCCTCTGTTTGAAAGGCTCGTCGATTGCGCTCATCAGGATTGTCTCTCGGTCCTTCTGGTACTCAAAATCAATGTCAGCCAGAGCCGCCAGCAACGACTGCATCAAAGGCAGAATGTCTGGCGAGTAGGTGCCTGGAGGCTGTTGAGGCGATTCTGAGGTCAGGCGGTTGAGCATGGCAAAAGACATCGTGTTCCTCCGAGTTTTTGTTGTTCTTCCGTAACATCGCTGACACGCGACGATATGCTGCGAGCGCTGGTGGGGATCTGCGCGAGAGCAGGCTTAGCTCCTGACAGATTGGGGCCTAATGCAGCACCGGTGGGCGTTCGGTCATAAAGAGGGATGGCCGCTTCCAGAGGAGAAAGTGGTCACGGATCGCAAGGCCCAACTGCGGATCTTTTTCGAGGCGTGCAATCTGCGCCTCCACAGCAGCGAGCTGACGCTCAAGTCGCGTAAGGTCTCGTCGCTTACTCGTCGGTGTCTGTCTCGGCTTCCTGCCCTTCATAACGCACCTCACGTGCGCAGCCATGCCATTGCTCTTCCCAGAGGAAATGCTTGGCACGTGGCTGGCTATGACGTAGCGCCCCCGGTCGTTTGTTTTGGTGGATGAGTATCCTGATTCGGGAGTAACCCGTCTGTCGGGAAGCCAACAGAACGGTAAGGATTTCTTAACTTACGTAAAATTGCTGCAGCGGGTCGAATGGTAAAAGGTCAAGGCGCGGCTCCTCCAGGAAAGGGGAGTGGGAAGAGTGGGACGCGCTAAACCCGACACGATGTATTGTGATACAGGAATTCAGCCCTACCTTTTTATGAGGAGGGCTGAACATGACCGACGAGGAAGTCGAGGCTGTGGCGGCGGAGCTGGCCAAAGCCGGTGGGGTCTCCTGGCACTCAGGACAGGAGCACGGCCCCTTGAAGCTGGTCATGGACCGCTACCGGGACCGCGCCCGACTGGCGATTGCTGCTCTTGACCGCATTCGGGCAGCCAATCCGGTTATCTCTTCTGGTCGCATTGAGGGCGAGCAGCCCGGCCCCAGCACACAAGCCGCCCTTGAGCCGGTCTCCAGCGATGTTGTCTCTGAGGGGAGCTTGGTCTTGTACCGCCCTCCAGGCGACAAGAGAACCTATCCCTGTCGGGTCGAGAAGCTCGATGGAAGCCGCGCGTATCTTGTCCCTGAGATCCCGACCTGCACCGGCTGGGTGGATCTGGAAAACCTCTCCTCTCCGGCAATCCAGTAAGGCATCTCAGTCATGACAACTTTCACCAATGACAAGCAGGCTCCTGCTGAAAGCCTCATTGAAATTGACCTCCCGGTAAGGTCGTCGGGGGTATCCGCGTCCGGCGTTTCGGCGCCAGCGCGCTACTACTTCAATCTCACCAATGGTGATGCCATGATCCGCGACGAAGAGGGCATCGAGGCGTCCAGTGTTCAGGCGGCTGTGGTCGCTGCCATGGAAGCCGTCGAAGAGCTTCGGGCGCAAGATCCCTTGAACTCGGATGAGTGGCAGGGCTGGCGGCTGGAGATTGTCGATAGCACAGGTCAGGCGGTGCAGGTCATTCCGCTTGATGTTCTCTCGGCTCATTAGCTAAACATCCGAATATCGGAACCGAAGCGGCGCTGCTGATTGGCGGCTTTAGCCAAGAGATTTCGATTCAAAAATCAAGGTAATAATTGCAGACCGCACCGCATAACGTGAGAGGTCATTGCTTATTGCGATGCCGATGTGCAGTTAAGGGACCGTGAAAGGCGGGCTACAATAGGGTCATACAGAGTCTTCCTCTGTGCAGGGTATTCGATTTGGATCTCATGGGCTGCACCGCAGCCCTCAAAGACCTTCCCATAGAAGATGGTTGCTCCTTTAGTTCCGGAAAAAGCGAGCCAGTTTTTACCTTCTGCCTTGTAGGTCAGGCGGTCGAACTCAGCCTCCTTGAGCAACCACGCTTTGTACCCTTGGAAGCTATCCGTTATAGTGTACGGTCCATAGCTCCCTGAGATCCGTAATTCTGCGCCATCGTCAGCTTTGAATTCCCGGCCATCACCGTTGTTTGGCGGGGGCTCCACGGGCTTGAACAGATGGCGGGGCACCTCAGCTACCGTTCCAAACCGGTCGTTTGTATATCGCTCCCACCCCTCCCCTAAGGGTGTCCATTTGTCGTCGGCAAGGGCTGGGTTCATGACTAAAAGGGTCACAGTAACTTCGAGCGGAAATACTCTCAGCCATGTTTGGCAAGCTTGCAGGATGGTCATTGGCGCGTATCCTCCATGTGCTGAGAATGTCCCGCGATAAAAGTAGCGGCTAAGCCTGTATCATCCAGGCCCTCTTCAGGAGGCCCTTATCCTCGCTCTTCACAGGCTTGCTTGCAGGCGGGGAACCCCTCTCGACAGCTCGGCTTAACTCGATAGATGTTCGCTTTATGTTCTTTTTTGACGCGGCACGAGGATGAGCAGAACAAAGCCGACTCTGGAGCAAGTTCTGGAGGCGCGGCTGCGCTACGCTTCTGGGGAGCGGAAATTCACCAAAATGGCGCGTGAGTTCGGGGTCAGCAGAGAGGCAGGGCGCAACGCGGTCGAGGGGCTGACCTTCAAGTACCTGCCCATGCCGCCCAGGAGGCTGAGGTGAGCACCACTCGCAATCCCCGCCGCGCCTATGATGCAAATGGCAACGAGATCCCGCCTGCCACCGTCGGGCAGTGCCTTGCTGACGGCTTTAGGACCGTGATGGCCTACTGTGACGCCCACAACTGCGGACACGGTGCTGAAGTGCCGCTGGAGGGGTGGCCCCCAACTGCCTGTGCCCGACATGGCCTTGAGACTGCGATGTTCGCGGTGTGGGAGCCGACGGATTAGAATGATAGTCAATTGAGGGAACTGTATGCCAGGGGCTCACGGTGCAGGTAAAACAGGCCCATGAGCGTTCCCAGCCCGTCTCGGTAAGAATGTGTTTACCTTTCAGGCGCAGCCTCTTCGTTGTGCCATATGGCACGGTCGTTCTCCCTGGATGGTCGCAACGGCGGCCCACCTAGAGCGCCAGCCGAACGGGCGCTCTTTCTTTGCGGGGCCCAACGGCAGGCGACGGCAATTCAGGGTCAGGTGAAGAATGGTCAACCGTCACACCGAGGCCGGACCAGCGGTTGAGCCTGGTTTACGAGCCAACGCGGGCGCAGACTGACTACCCAGTCCCGGGCCGACGCTTTGGCGCTAGATAGCCCAGTATCACACTCGGTGAGCTTGGGAGCCCGAGACCGGTCATAGTGGAAGAGGTCGTCCTCAGCACGATGGCGGATAGTTCCCGCTGTGGTGTTCTGCAGGATCATGAGCGTGGCCCCTATTCTCTAGGTCAGGAAAACTTTGAACCGAGTCTTTGGGTTCCCATGCTCGCCGTTCTGATTCGGTGGCGTTAGATGAACAGACCTGAGGCAGCACAGGAAGGTGCATCCCTGAATTGCTCGGGCAGGATGGTTCGATAGCCAAGCTAGCCGCAAAGGTGGGGAAAGGGGTGGGGAAGGTTCGCAGCCTCCGCAAAATTCACTAGTCGTTTCAATAACTTCAAGGGAAATGATGGCGGAGAGGGTGGGATTCGAACCCACGGTGGACTTGTACCCACGGCGGTTTTCAAGACCGCTGCCTTAAACCACTCGGCCACCTCTCCCGGACATGGCGCATCCGCCCAAGTCCTGAGCCCCTCTCTAAGGCCGCCGGCCCCGATGCGTCAACTGAAACGGACCGTCAGCCCGAGCAGAAAGTCGACGCCTGCCCTGACTGTTCTCTCACGACCAGTTCGTCCGTGCGGTGTCCACCTGGAAATCGTCGAGCGGCTGGATGTGGTCGGCGACAGGCTGGCCGAGGTCCACTGATGAATGGGCCCCCGTGCCCGTGGCATCACCGGCTTCGACCTGCTCCGTCCATGCACCGACGGCCCCATGGCCAGGGTCGGTTGCGCCGTCCGCCATCAGCAGGAGAATGTCGGAGCCTGCCAGATCCTGCGTGGTTCCTGAATCCGCAGCGGCCATGAGGCCATGTGCCGCCGGCTGGGGCGGCGGATCATCAACGACGACTTCCACCGTTCCGGGTATCGAGGCTGCACCTTCACTATCGTGCAATGTCACCGTGATACTGCGTGCTCCGGCAGTAAGACCGGATGCATCTCCACTCTCCAGCACCAGAGCCCGTAGTACATCACCGTAAGTTGCAGGTGCAGCATTACCGCTCAGGGTCAGGGTGCCGTTGGCGGCGGAATATCCACCACCCACCACCTCGATGCCGGTATCGCCGATCATCACGCGCCCGCCCTCGTGGCGGAGGGCATAGCCGTCGAAGTCGAGACGGTCGTTATCCTGCGCTCCCGACAGCGTGATGGTCGCGCCACGGAGCTGCGAACTGTCGATATCCTTTGCATCGACGAGACCGATCGCATCCGCCTGCGGCGCTCCAGCCGTCACATGATCCGGTGCTGTCAGTGCGAGCTCGGGTGCGTCGTTCACGGCGTCGATCACTACCGTGAAAGACGTCGTTGTCGTCGCCGTTTGGCTGGAGCGCTCTGTGCTCGTGGCTTGAAGGGTGAGATTCAGCGTTCCATTCCAGTTCTGCGCAGGGATAAGCTGCAATTCGGGCAGGCTATCAGCAGGCACGCGCCACTGGCCATTTCCAAGTGCCTCACCGTGCGAAAGCTTGAAGCTTTCGGAAACCCCGAGGATGCTGACCGCCAGGGTCTCGGATCCGTCGAGGTCTACGAGCGCCGCGGACAGGTTCAGCGCAATGGCGTGATCCTCCTGCCCCGCCGCATTCTGTGCAGTCACCTCTGGCGCATCGGCCACGGCGTTCACAGTGATCGTATGCGTGCCGGTCACCTCCCGGCTCACCGAGATGCCGTTCCCGGAATCCGTGATCGTCGCCTTCAAAGTCAGCGTGAAATCCGCATCGCTATGCTCCGCCAGTTTTATCTCCACGAGGCCAGCGCACAGATCGGCGGTCGAAACCTGCCATATGCCTGGCGTGAGTTCCGAACCGCGATTCAGGCTGGCGCCGGTTGGGAGACCTGAGACTTGCGTGAACTCCGACCAGGTCTCGGAGCCGTCGTTGTCCTGAAGCGTGAAGGTCGGGTTGAGCACGATCGAGGTGTCTTCGTCTCCCGTGTTCGCACCATCGATCGTGACGGCATCCGCCACGGGATTGAGGCCTACCGTGAAATTTACCGAGGTGCGGGCAGTCGATCCCCCAGCACTCTCGGTGGCGATGCCGGTGAGAGTGAGGGTGAACTGCCCGGCCACTTGCGGTGGCGGCGTGAAGATCAACCCATTGAGTTCCGCCTGAGTGAGCAGCCAGCTGCCGTCCGACTGCTGAGTGCCCGCATTGAGACTCGCGCCGGCCGGCAGGCCGCTCAGTACGAAGGTGAGGCTTTCCGATCCATCCGTGTCACGCAAGGCGCCACCCAGGCCCGTGAGGCTGATCGCCGTGTCCTCGCTGCCGGCAAAATTGAGCACTGTCACGTCCGGCGCATCAGCGACGGCTTCGACCTGCACCCGGAAAGTCGCCTCGCTCGTAGCAGTCTTGTCATTGGTCTCTTGAGTCGTGGCACGCACGGTGAGATTGAACGTTCCGGAAAAATTCTGCGGCGGGGTGATCGCAAGGTGCGGCAGGTCAGATGGGGACACAGTCCAGGTTCCGTCAGCCTGGCGTGTGCCATGCGTGAGGATGGCGCCAGCCGGCATACCTGAGATGACCACCGACAGCACTTCGGATCCGTCCCGATCTGTCAGCGCGGCCGACAGGTTCAGAGCGATCGGCTGGTCCTCGAGACCGGACGCGTCGCGGGCGCTTACAACCGGCGTGTCAGCCGCCGCATCCACCTGTACCTGGAGCATCGTACGCGTGGTCGCCACCGAACCGTTGGAGCTCTCCCGCGCGTGCGCCAGCACGGTCAAATTCATGGTCCCGCTCCAATCGGCGGGCGGCGTCACGGTCAATCCGGCAAGCTGAGACGGCGTGAGCGTCCAGCTGCCATCGCCGTTGTTGATGCCTTTCGAGAGGCGCGCGCCTTCCGGTAATCCTTCGACGACCACCGAGAGCACTTCCGAGCCGTCGGTATCGGTGAGGGTCGCCGATAGGTTGAGGCTGATACTTCCGTCCTCCCGCCCGGTCGTGTCATGCACCGTGACGATAGGAGCATCGGCCGCCGGCGCGATAGAAATGGAGATTATCCGACTCGTATCCTGCGTATCGCCGTTGCTCGCTTCCCGAGTTGTCGTTTCGACCTTCAGAACGAAGGTTCCGTACTTGTCCGCAGGTGGCACGAAACGCAAGCTCGCGAGGTTTGCCGGATCGACCGACCATTTCCCATTGCCGATATCGATGATGCCGGTCCCTTCGAGACGAGAGCCTGCCGGAAGATCGGAGATCATGATTGAGGTGACGGTCTCACTCCCGTCGCCATCTCCTGTCGTAACGGAGAGATTCAACGGCACGGCCGAATCCTCCAACCCCGTCGACGGGTTGGCGCTGATGACGGCATTATCCGCGACCGCGTCCACGCTCACATTCAGTGCAGCCTTCGTGGTCGTCTGACTGCCTGTGGCTTCCGTGGAGACTGCGATGACATCGAGTTTGATTGCGCCTGAGAAATCTGCCGGAGGCGTCAGGGTCAATCCATCCAGCTGATCGGGGCGCAGAACCCAGGCCCCGGTAGCTGGATCTCTCACACCAACCGACAGACGCGCGCCATCGGGCACGCCTTCGATGCGAATGCCGAGAATTTCCCGACCGCCGTCTGTGTCGTCGGTGCTAGCTTTGATCGACAGGGCAACGCTGTCGTCCTCAGCCGTTGCCGCATCGGCGACTTCCAACTTGGGAGCCTGCGCGACTGGTGCGCCGCCAGGCGTCGTGCCCGACCCGCCGTCGCCGCCATCGCCTCCACCGGTTGGTGCGGTGATCGTCACCGGAACCAGTTCGGTCCAGTCGGATTGGTCACCCTCCCGCTCAACCCCAACGGCCGTTACCGTCAGATTGAAGCTTCCGCTAAATCCGGCAGGCGGACGGATGGAGAGTGTCGGAAGTGCCTCGACCGGAACCAGCCATAACTTATCGCCGGCCGGAATGCCGGCCGACAGAGTTGCTCCGTCCGGCACGTTCCGAATCCAAATATACAGCGTCTCCGACCCGTCGGTGTCGCCGGGGACCGCCGTGATGTGGAGCGGGATTCGACCTTCGTTCGGATTCACGCTGTTGTGGCCGGTGCCGTTCGACGCCGAGAACGTCAGGACGGGTTTGTCGGCATCGCCGAGTGGATCCACTCCCATCTGACCGCCGATCGTGGCCCGCACACCGCGGCTGTCCTCAATCGTCATTTTGACGGTCAGCGTAGCGGCCGTGTCACTGTCGCGCGGCATGGTCAGCGTTACGCCGGCCATATCATCGGCGGCAATCTTGTAGATGCCGGTTTCATCGGCACTGACGATTGTGCCGTCCGCCAACCGCAGGATGGCGCCGTTCGGAATGCCGCTGATCAGAATGTCGCCGACGACTTTCTCCGAGTTATCGCTGTCCCTGAGACCGGGATTGAGGTGCAGCGCTATAGGCTGATCCTCTGTTCCGTGCATGGTACCCCAGTTGCCGGAAATCCCGTCGAGACCTCCAACTGCAGGATTATCCACCACCGCGACAACTTTGACCGGAAAGTCCACCCGGGTCACGGCCTGATCGCCGCCTCTCACCTCCTGCGAGACGGCCGACACGCTCAAGTCGATGAGGCCGGCGAAGTTCGCGGGCGGCCGCAGCGTCACCAGTTTCGCCTCCGCAGCCGTCAGCGACCACGTTTCGAAGCCATTGTGGGTCCCTTGGTAGGTGCCGTGGGACAGGATAGCGCCCTGAGGAACTCCTGAGATGACGAAGCTGAGCGACTCGGATCCGTCCGCGTCAGGCAGGTTGGCCGAGAGATTGAGATGGATGGGGGTGTCCTCGTCTCCTGTGGCACCCGTGACAATCATGATCGGAGCATCTGCCACGGCCCGGATCGTGACTACGATGTCCTGAGGCTCGCTTTCGGCGTCGTCCCCGTTCGGCTCCGCCGAGATCGCGACGACCTTCAGGGTGAAGTCTTCGTCCGAATGAGCAGGAGGCGTGATGGTCAGGCTGGTCACCAGATCAGGATCGACCACCACGCTGCCATCGACGATTGCCAGCACAACACCGTTAGCTCGGATCGCAGCTCCATCCGGAATGCCCGAAATCCGAAAGCCCGTAATATTTTCGGATCCGTCGCGATCCGTGGTCCAGGCTGCGATGCTGAGCGGGATTTCAGTGTCCTCGTCTCCCACGGCCGGACTGACGCGCAGACCCGGCTCATCGGCAACGGCTTCGACCTCCACCTGAAAATCGACGCTCTGTGTGGCTGTCTTTCCGGTCGAACTCTCTTGAGCGGTCGCCTCGATCTTCAGATTCAGCGTCCCTGAGAAATCCGGCGGCGGCCTGAGCGCGAGATGCGGCAGGTCCTCCGCATCCACGATCCAGGAACCATCGGATTGGAGAATTCCTTTCGTGAGCGAGGCCTCTGCCGGCACGCCGTAGATTCTGACCGTCAGCGTCTCCGATCCGTCGGTATCGACGGGGCTCGCGGAGAGATCGAGCGGAATCTCCACGTCCTCCTTCCCCTTTACGTTCTCGGCGCTCACGTTCGGCGTGTCGGTCACGGCGTTGACCGTCACCACGTTGGTGCCCGTCACATCCTTGTCGATGGTTTTGCCATTGCCGGTATCGTTCAGGGTCGCTTTAAACGTGAGGGTCATCTCCTGGTTGCTGTGCGCCGGTGGGAGGATCGCCACTTCACCTGCCTGGAGGGCAGCTGTCGGAACCTTCCAAACGCCATCTTCCAACACGCCGCAATTAAGCGTCGCTCCGGATGGCACGCCGGAAATATAAGTGAACTCCGACCAGGTCTCGGAGCCGTCCCCGTCCGGCGTATTGAAGTTTGGATTGAGCGTGATCCATGTGTCTTCATCGCCGGTGGCGGAGCCGGTGATGGTGCCGTCGTCCAGAACTGGATCGAGGTTCACCGTGAACGTGGCCGAGTTGCTGACCGTCGAACCGCCGACCCGCTCGGTTGCTACTGCTGTGAGCGTCAGATTGATCGTGCCGGATTGGTTCGTGGGCGGCGTGAGGATCAGGCCCTCAAGCTGATCCTTCGTGAGCAGCCATCGGCCATCCGAACGCTTGGTGCCGACATTGAGCGTCGCGCCCGAAGGCATGGTGAGCAGGAAGCTCAAACTCTCCGAACCGTCAATATCCTTCAGCGCTCCGCCCAGTCCCGTGAGCGCGACGGGTTCGTCTTCGCGACCGGAAAAATTGGCGACCGTCACATCAGGCTTGTCGGCCACCGCATCGACCCGCACCTGGAATTCGACCTTTCTGGTCTCGGTTTCGCCGTTGCTCTCCGTGGCCGTCGCCTCGATACGCAGATCCAGCGCCCCCGAAAAATCCTCCTTCGGCGTGAGCTTCAGTTGCGGAACGTCGGAGGGTGATACGATCCAGCTACCGTCCGATTGACGGACGCCGTGCGACAGGGAGGCCTCGGCAGGCACGCCGAAGATGGTGACCGAGAGCTGCTCCGAACCGTCCTGATCCTTCAGCACCGCCGAAAGACCGAGCGGGATGGCCGTATCTTCCGGCCCCCGGGCGCCAGGCGCGACGATCAGCGGCGCGTCGGCGACCTCATCCACTTCGACTTTGAAGGGCGCGCGCACGATTTCTGTCGACCCATTGGAAAGTTCCCGTGCCTCCGCCACCAGGGTGAGCGACATGGTGCCACTCCAATCGGCCGGCGGCGTGACGGTAAGGCCTGAGAGCTGTGGCGGTGTGAGGCTCCAGGTGCCGTCGCCGTTGTCGGTGCCGGCGGAGAGGCGTGCACCCTCCGGCAGGCCCTCGATTGTCACCGACAGGACCTCCGAGTTGTCAGTGTCCGTCAGGGCGGCAGAAAGGTTGAGCGGAATCGCCTGATCCTCTTTTCCCGACGCGTCCTTCACGCTCACATCAGGAAGGTCCGCAATCGCCTCGACCTGCACCTGGAACGGGACATCAGTGGTGGCCGTCGCGCCGTTCGTGCTCACGGATGTGGCGCGGAGGGTCAGATCGATGGTGCCGGAGAAATTTTGAGGCGGCAGGATCGACAGATCGCCCAGATCGGCCGGATATATCTTCCAGCTGCCATCGGCCTGAGGAACACCATGCGAAAGCGTGGCGCCTGCGGGCACGTTGAGAATACTGATCGAGAGGACTTCCGAGCCATCCATGTCGGTCAGATCAGCCGAGAGGCTAAGTGCGATCCAGCGATCCTCGGACCCTGAGACATCATGGACGTCGACCTCCGGTGCGTCGGACACATTGTCGACCTCAACCTGGAAGTTGGTGCTCTGGGTCGCCGTAGAACCGTTCGAGCTCTCGCGCGCCGTAGCCTGAAGCGTCAGGTTGATCGTGCCGGAGAAATCCTTGGGTGGCGTGATGGTGAGATGCACCAGATCGTCGGAAGACACGCTCCAGCTGCCGTCAGGCTGCCGGGTTCCGTGCGAGAGAGACGCGCCGGCCGGCACACCGAGGATGCTGACCGACAGGGTCTCGGAACCATCGACATCAACAAGGGCGGCCGAGAGGTCGAGCGGGATCGGCTGATCCTCGTCCCCAGACGCGTTGATCGCCGACACCACAGGAACATCGGCGACGGCGGTAACGGTGACAGTGTGGGTTCCTGTCACGACTCGGCTGACGCTGGTGCCATTCGCAGAGTCCGTCAGCGTCGTTGTCAGGGTGAGCGTGAAATCCTCATCGCTGTGCTCAGCCGGTCGGATGCTCACGAGACCGGCGCGCAGATCTACCGTCGAGACCTGCCATACACCGGGTGCGATCTCCGAGCCGCGATTGAGCGAGGCTCCAGGCGGAAGACCTGCGACCTGGGTGAATTCCGCCCATGTCTCCGAACCGTCCGCATCCGGCGTGGCGAAAGCAGGCTGGAGCAGGATCGCGCTATCTTCCGCTCCTTGGCTCGTGCCGCCGACAGCGCCGGCATCCACAACCGCATCCAGGCTTACCGTGAATGAGGCGGAGGTGCGGGCACTCGGCACGCCCGGCTCGTTCTCGGTCGCGATGGCCGTGAGCGTGAGAGTGAATGTCCCGGATACCTGCGGCGGCGGGTTCAGGGTCAGGCCTTCGAGCTGCTCTGGAGTGAGAGCCCAGCGACCGCCGCCAAGCGATGTGCCGACGCTGAGCGTCGCACCGGCGGGAACGCCGCTGAGCACGAAGCTCAGGTTCTCAGAGCCGTCCGTGTCCCGCAATGCACCGCCCAGGCCGGCAAGACTCACCGGCATGTCCTCCTGGCCATGTGCATTGGCGACCGTCACGTCGGGCGCGTCGGCGACCGCGTGCACTTGCACTTGGAAGGTTGCGCTGACGAGAGCCGTGCCGCCATTCACTTCCTGGGAGGTGGCGCGTAGCGTGAGAGAAAGGGTGCCCGAGAAATTCGGAGGCGGAATGAGAGCCAGAAGCGGCAGGTCGACGGGAGAGACGCTCCAGCTACCATCGGATTGACGTGTGCCGCGTGTCAGCGAAGCGCCTTCGGGAACCCCTAGGATGCTGATCGACAATACCTCCGATCCGTCGGTATCGGCCAGGGCCGCCAAGAGATCGAGAGAGATCGGCTGATCCTCCTGCCCTTCCGCATCGGTGACCTGCACAAGCGGAGGAGAAGCCGCCGTATCCTGCGGCTCTACCGGCTCCGGCTCGTCGGTTCCAGGCGGAGTGATCGTAACCTGCTCGTCCGGATGAGTGCTCGGTGTCGTCAGGTGCTCGGTCGCGACTGCAAAATCAGGTGTAGAAGGAACATGACCGGGCGAGCCGCGGGACGCTGCGATCTTCGGCGGGACAACGGAATGTGATGCGACCCGTGCAACCAGGGCGGGAGTCTCAGCCAACGCGGAATCCAGCATGACTGATGTGCGTGCTTGAGCAGGGGTGTCCAGATTTTCCAGCGGCCCGTCCACCGGACGGGACATTGGCTCTGTGGGAAGAGATGCGATGCCATGCGTCCCGCCGATACCTCCTCCGGAGGGTGCTCCAGGCATCATGCCGAATGCCGCAACCGCCTCCGTTCCTCCGACGAGATTGCCGCTGGCACTCCCATCGCCGGCGGGAACCGTGCGCTGCACGGCACGCAGGGCTCGCAGGGCCTCCTCGTCGACCACGCTGGCGTCGAAGGGAATGGACAGATCGGGTTGCTGGGTCATGGATGTGCTCAGCGTTCGTGGAAGGATGCGGCCATGGCCGAATAGATCGGCTTCAGCAGATACTGCAGCACCGTTTTGGTGCCGGTGGTGATGTCCGCCTGAACCGTCATGCCCGCGACGAGCTGCGCATAGCGCGGATCGTGCCCGACATGCTGCTGCTCAAGGGCAATGCGCGCGCGGTAATGCGGCTGCCGCTGCTCGTCGAGGAAGGTGCCTGCTGACACGCGCTCCACCCTACCCTCGACGGAGCCGAAGCGGGCGTAGTCGAAGGCCTGGACCTTCACATGCACCTGCTGACCGACCTCGATGAACCCGATGTCGCGCGGCATCAGCCGGACATCGGCCACGAGTTGCGTATCCTGCGGCATGATCTCGGCGACCAGTCCGCCCGGCGGAAGCACGGTTCCGGGACGATGCACCGCAAGACCTCGCACGACTCCGCCGATGGGAGCGCGGAGCAGAATACGCTCGGCACGGTCCTCCATTCTCCGGACAACCTCCGTCGTCTCGGCAATCTCCAGAGCGACGCGCGCCGCTTCCTGGCGAGCCTCGTCGACTGCGGCCGATTGCGTCTCGACGACACGGGCTTCGGCTTCGGCGAGACTACGTTGAGCGGTGGCACGCTGGCCGCTCAGCCGCTCATGTTCGGCTTTCGCGCTCATGAAAAGCCGCTGGGCTTCCAGGACCGACAGGCGTGTCGTGAGGCCGTTGCGGGCGAGATCCTCGCGAATGCCGAGTTCTTTGGAGTGAAGCTCCATCTGCTCCTGCACGGCGGCAATCTGTCCGGCCAGAGTTGCCAGATCGCCGCGGCGCTGTGCCACCTGCTCCTGCAGAACCGAAACACGGTCGGCCAGCGCCCGCAGACGCGCGTTCAGCGCGGCGCGCTGAGGCTCAACGAAGAGTCTCGAGGTCAGGGGCGCTACGGTCTGCGCATCGCCACCGGCATGGGCGACGATCCCAGCCGTCGGTCCCTGGCGGCCACGCAGGTCGAGAGCGACGATGTTGCCTTCTGCCGCCGCCGCAAGGCGCTGTGCCTGAAGTTGCAGGGAGTCGAGCCGGTGCCGGGCCTGCGACAGCTCGGCCTGGGCCGCAGCATCGCTCATGCGCAGCAGGGGCTGCCCTTCCTCCACCGCTTCGCCCTCGGTTACCAGCACTTCGGCGACGATGCCACCTTCGAGGTGCTGAATGGGTGCTGGCGCCACCACCGGTGCGATCTCGCCTACGCTGACCGCAACTTCGGGTACATGGGCCAAGGCCGCCCAGGTCAGGCCTAAGGCAACGAGAGCCCCTGTGCCTAGAACCACGGCACGTTCCAAGCCATGAACGCGCAGTTCCTCGAGCGCCAGCACATGGCTGTCAGGGCGCGGCTGACGATTGGCGCGCGGCAAGATACGGCGATCTGCCGTCGGGGGCAGGATTTCGCCATTGGCGGCAGATGTTGCGGTCTTGCTCATCATGCAACTTTCGAGCTGTTGGCAACGGACATGTTCGCGAAGGCGGCATTTGCCAGCGACGTGCCGATGGGGGCTCTTGTGGGACGGGGACCAACGGGAGCCGTCTGCTGGTCGAGTTCTTCCACCTGTCCGTCGCGCAGGCGAAGGACACGATCAGCCAGCCGGATGTGACTCGGCCGGTGGGTCGCCATGAGGATGGTGCAGCGGCCGCGGCGCGAGGCAATGACATCGGTGAACGCTTTCGCGCAGGCATCGTCGAGGCCGGCCACAGGTTCGTCGAGCAGCAGGATCGGTGCGTCGCGCAGCAATGCGCCGGCAAGAGCAATACGTTGAAGGATGCTGCGAGGCAGACGGCCGCTCTGATTGTCTCCGACGCGGGTATCGAAGCCCTGTGGCAGCGACTCGATGGCTTCCAGCACGCCGGCCTCTTCAGCTGCTGCGCGGATCTCTGCGTCCGATGCGCTGGGGCGGGCAAGACGCAGGTTCTGCGCTACGGTGCCGTAAAGAAGCCCCGGCGATTGCGGCACCCAGCCGATGCTGCGGCGGAGCACGGCGGGGTTGAACGAGCGCACGTCGTGGCTGTCGATCCGAACCAGGCCGCCCTGTGGCCGGTAGAGGCCCGCGATCAGCAGCAGCAGGGTCGACTTGCCGCTGCCTTCGGCCCCCGTCACCGCCACCACCTGTCCCGGTTGGATCGCGAAGCTGGCGCCTGCGAGAACCGGCTCGGATTGCGGAAGGTAGCGCAGGGTCACGCGCTGGAACACGATGGCGCCCTGCTCCGGCGGCGCCATGCGCGCCTCGAGCGGTGGAGGCCGCTCCGTCTCCAGGGCCATCAGCCCGTCGACCTGACGGATGGAGGCCCGCGTCTGCTCCCAGCGGGAGAGCATGACGAAGCAGGTCTGCATGGGACCAAGAATGCGCCAGATCAGCATCATGCCGGCGATCAGCGCTCCGGCGGTCATGGCGCCTGACAGGACGGAGAGTACCCCCATGACCACCGCGGCCAGCCCCGACAGGGTGACGAGCGCCTGGCTGGTTGAGAGCACCGAACCCGCCAGCGTGCTGACCCGTGCCGAGGATACAGCGGCAGCGGCAGCAGCAGCCGAATAACGGTCGATCCAGCGCTCCTCGGCTCCGACGAGCTTCAAGGTCCGTACCGTTTCGAGCGCCTCAACCGCCAGCGCTTCCCTTGCCTGGTTGGCGCGGGCGGCCTGCTCGATCGCCAGCCGCATCGGTCCGCGGGTAACCAGGAACAGGATGACGAAGCCCGCAGCCGTGCCGACCGGCACGAGAGCAATCCAGCCACCCAGCACTACCATGAGCACGATAACGAGCAGCGTGAATGGCATGTCGAGCAGTGCAACGGCGAAACTGCCCGTCAGGAATTCGCGGATCGCCGCGAAGTCGCGCAGACGCGATACCTGGGAGGCCGTGCCGGCGCGCTCTACAAGTGCAGTCGGCAAGGACATGAGCTGCGTGAAAACGGCGCTCGGAACCAACCGGTCGAGACGCTCAGCGATGCTGAGCAAAGCGCGTTGCCGCATGGCACGGAAGGCGACCTCGAGAAGAATGGCTGCGGATGCGCCCGCAACCAGCATAGGCAAGGTTTTCGGGCTATAGCCGGCAATCACCGTATCGAACACCGCCATGGTGAAGACCGGCACGGCGAGACCGAGCACCGCCATCAACCCACTAACGGCTAGCAGGGAGGGCAGATCGCCACGGAAACGGCGTGCGATGCCACTGAACCAGCTCTGACGCGGAGCCCCGGCATCCATATCGATGACGAGCATCAAAGTACCGCGCAGTGCCTTTGGATCGCAGGGCTCCACCTCCCCCGTAGCACCATCGAGAATCAGGACCCGCCCTTCTTCGTCGCGATAGACGACGGCAGCCGCATCGCCCGCCGGCAGCAGGATGGCGGGCAGGCGCCTCGGATCGAGAGAACCCCGCGACACACGTTCCATCCGGGTCGGATAACCCAGGATGACGAGGGTGTTTCGCACGTCGGTCAGGTCGATATCCGGTTTGACATGCGGCAGAGCCGACAGCAGATCGTCCGCGCTGCCGGGCCATTCCATCAGCCACAGCATGGTCGAGAGGCAGCGGGCAAGATCGGACAGAGCCAGCAGATCTTCCGGCAGTTCCAGCGGCGTGTGTGAGCGATTTTCTCTCAGTGGGCTCATGACACACGCTCCAATCGGCCGTTCCGGATCGCATAGACCCTATCGGCGATATTCAGGGTGGATGGCCGGTGCGTGACGATGACCACCGTCACCCTGCCCCGCAGGTCCGCGAGCAGGCGGGCGAGCCGCGCATCGCTGTCGCCGTCGATCTGCGAAGTGATGTCGTCGAGGAGCAGAATGCGTGGCTCTTCAACGAGAGCACGAACGACGCCGATGCGCTGGGCAGCACCGCGCGGCAGTGGTGTGGCCGCCACACCAACCTGAGTGTGCCAGCCCCCCGGCAGAGCGCTGGCAACCTGATCGAGACCGAGCTCCGTTGCCAGACGAAGGGCCAAGGCATCGCGGTGGGGCTGGTGCATGGTCAGGTTCTGCAGCAGCGTGCCGCGCACCAGCGCCGGATCGGGCGGTACCAGCGCTACCAATCGGCGCGAAGGCCCGATATCGACCTCGGCGAGATCCTGTCCATCGATCTGGACCTGTCCACTACTCGCCTTCAGGTCGCCCGCGATCAGACGCAGCAGCGCCGACCGGCCGGACCCGTTGGAGCCCGTGATGCCGACGATCTCGCCGGGCAGCGCTTCCAGGCCGAGACCGTCAAACAGCCAGTCGGCATAATGCGGGGTACGGAACCGGACATCCTGCAGAGCGATGTGTCCCGCGGACACTTGCAGCAACGACCTGCCGGGACTGCGCTCCTGCGGCAGTGCGCCAATCTCTGCGACGCGACGGCGGCTTTCCGCGAGCGATTGCAGGCGCGACCACAGCGCGACGCCGCCGAGCAGCGGCTGCATGGTGCGGCCGACCAGCATGGTGCATGCGCCGAGGCCGCCGACACTGAGTTGACCGTTCAGCACCATGTGACAGCCGAAGGCCGCCACGCCGATTGTGGCAGCCTGAGCCAGCAGCATGCCGCCCTCCTGCCCCGTCGAGATGATGTGCGCCAATCTCCGGCGCAGGTGAGCGGATCCATTCTGCAGGCGCTCGTAGCGACGCTCGAGCAAGGGCTCGGCGCCTAGCACCTTCATGGAATGAATGCAGTTCAGAGTATCGAAGAGAAAGTTGAAGCGGCGCTCCTCTGCCATGGCGAGGTTATGTGCCGCTTGGCGCACCCGCTGGCCCGTTAGGACCGCCACCAGTCCGACGCCGGCGAGCAGAACCAGAGGCACCAGAACCAGCGGTCCAGCGAGATACCAGATGCCGATGAGATAAAGCAGCGCGAAGGGCAGATCGAGCACGGCCTGCAATGCGGGGCCCGACCATGCCTCGCGCAGGGTGCCGATGGCGGAGAGGCGTTCTGCATAATAGCCGTTTCCGTGTGCCTCCAGCGCGGAGAGCGGGGCACTCAGCAGGCGTTGCATCGCCTGACGATGAGCCTGTGCTTCGGAGGTTGCCGCGACACGCGCGAGAATCCGCCCGCGCACTTGGCGCAACAGCGCCTCCAATAGGATGGCGATAGCGACGATCGTTGCGAGCACTGCCAGAGTGCCGACCGCTTTGTTCGGCAGGATCCGATCGTAGACCTGCAGCAGCGCAGCGGGCAGTGCCAGAGCCAGCAGGGTGATCAGCAGGGTCGCCTCGAGCACCGGGAGAAGGAACCCGATCCCGAATCGGGCAACCAGCCCCCTGAAAGGGCGTGTCAGCCAAGGGCCGGAGGACACCATCGATGGTGCCCCGGAAGAAACGGCGGACCGATCCATAACGCTACCAGTGGCCTTTCGGCCGAGAGAATACTGACGATATCTTTGGTGAAATATCCGGTCTCTCACCGGTATGGCGGGGCGGCATCATGCCTTTGGATCTGTCTCACCTCAGTGAGTACCCAATCCGCCATGAGTATGAGCGTATTGCTACACTAGAATTCGGAAATATTTTCTTATGTGTCAACGAAACGGCCTTTACGGGATGATGCTAATCATTCGGTAAAGTTAATGATAAGTACGCTCAAGCTTTCACAAATTCATGATATGATGTTGCGATAGGCAATGAATATCTGTGTGAGAATTCTTGGAGAGATCCTGATCGATCAGATCGGAAGCCCCGTATAGTTCTCCGCCAGCGAACACGCGGCGGCTTTTGAACTCTTGAGATAGTCGAACTCCGCCCGTTGGACTCGGCGGCTGAAGGTGTCGGTGTCCGGGAACGTGTGGAGGATGGAGGTCATCCACCAGGAGAAGCGCTCGGCCTTCCAGATTCGAGAAAGCACACGGGCAGAATAGCCATCGATTCCGGCCGAGGATCGCTCGGCGTAGAACTCAATGAGGGCTTCGGCCAGAACGCCGACATCGCTTGCGGCGAGGTTCAATCCCTTGGCGCCCGTGGGCGGAACGATATGAGCCGCATCGCCTGCCAGGAACAGGCGACCGAACCGGAGCGGCTCGGCGACAAAGCTCCTCAGCGGTGCGATGGACTTCTCGATGGAGGGACCTGTCACGAGATTGTCGGCTGTTTCTTCATCGACCCTGCGGCGCAGTTCGTCCCAGAAACGATCATCCGACCATTCCCCCACCTTTTCATCCGCCGGCACCTGAACGTAGTAGCGGCTGCGGGTGTGCGAACGCATGGAACAGAGGGCGAAGCCGCGCTCGTGGTGGGCATAGATCAACTCATCGGCAACGGGTGGTCTTTCGACAAGAATGCCGAGCCAGCCGAAGGGATAGACCCTCTCGAACGTCCGGATGGATCCTCCGGGCACACTGGCGCGGGAAACGCCGTGGTAGCCATCGCACCCGGCGATGAAATCGCAGGCAAGCTCATGCTCGACACCATCCTTGACGTAACGCACCTTGGGCTTGTCGCTGTCGAAATCATGGATGGACACGTTCTCGGCTTCGTAGACCGTTTTCGCACCTGAGACATCGCGGGCCTGCATGAGATCACGAGTGACTTCCGTCTGTCCGTAGACCGTCACCGTTCTGCCGATCAGCTCGCGAAAGTTGAAGCGGTGCTTGTCGCCGTCGAAGCAGAACTCGACGCCGTCATGGACGAGACCGTCCGCGTGCAGCTTCTCGCTGACGCTCGCCTTGTCCAGGAGCTCCACCGTGCCCTGTTCGAGAACGCCCGCGCGGATGCGTCCGAGCACATAGTCCTGGCTGCGCCGCTCGAGGACGACAGTGTCAACTCCGGCATTGTCCAGAAGGCGGCCGAGCAGCAGCCCGGCGGGGCCTGCGCCAATGATGGCGACCTTGGTCCGCATGCGCGATTTCCTCCGACATGGCGGCCAGAGCCACCTCTTTCATTTCGCGCAGAATGAACCCCGCCCGCCGAACGGCCAATAGACAAAGCGAGCATCAGATTGGACAATTCGAACATTCAACAGTACATAGCGGGCTAACTAATCTTGGCTATCGGCGACATTCCAACCTACGCGCTCTATGGGGAAGCCGGTGACGATCCGACGGCGGACTGGGTCCATTGCGAAACCATCCAGATCCGGAGTCGCTTGCATAATTACAGGATTCAGCCTCACCGGCACGAGAAGCTGTTCCAGATCCTTCATCTGCTCGGCGGTGCAGCTGAGATCGTGGTCGATGGCCGCAGCACAAGGCTGACCGGACCTGTCATCGTCGCCCTGCCCCCGATGACGGTGCATGGGTACACATTTTCGCCCGATGTGCAGGGGACGGTGCTGACCCTGTTCGACAGCCGCCTGACCCATATTCTCGCTGAGATGGACGGCGTTCGAGAGACTTTTCGATCCGTTCATTTGATCAGCCTTCATGACCACGAGGATGCTGCCTGCGCCTTGACGGCGGACATCGCTTCTCTTGCGGCCGAACTTGCTGGGCGCGGATCCGCACGCTCGGAAGCGATCCAAGCCCGCCTAATGCTCATTCTGATCGCGCTCCATCGGATGCAGGGGGCGAGCCAGACAGATGGCGGTCGCAGTCCCGTGCGCCGGGCACTTCAGCATGCTCTGCGCTTTCGCGAACTCGTCGATCTACACTTCCGCAGCCATCAGCCGATCGAGATCTATGCCAGTAGGCTGGGCCTGACATCGCCTCATCTCAACCGCATCTGCCGCGAGCATCTCGGCGATACGGCGCTTGGTGTCATTCATCAGCGGATCATCCTTGAGGCCAAACGCTACCTGACCTTCACGAGCTTGAGCGCCAAGGAAATCGCCCTGGCCCTCGCCTTCGACGACCCGGCCTACTTCGCCCGCTTCTTCAAGCAGAAGACCGGGCTTCCGCCCCTCGCCTTCCGGGCCATGCAGCAGGATGCGATGGCGTGACCTGACGCTGCTATCCGGCGGTTTTCGATGGCACGAAGCTCAGGCCTGCGATGAGGCCTTGAGCCCTGCTTAAAGCCGCGGCCGAGGCGACGACCATTTGCGGAAGCACCATCCATTCAAGCGTCCAAGCTGCTCCCGAGCGCTCGTTCTCGTGCACTAGCGCCTGATGCAGGGTACCGAGCAGGCCGGCATTGAAGCGGGCAAGCGTCACCAGTACTTCCGCCGGAACTGGGTTGGACTTGTGCGGCATAGCGGACGATCCGCCGCCCGTTGCAAGCTGCACTTCACCGACCTCGTTCTGTGCCATGAGCGCAATATCCTGCCCGATCTTTCCGAGCGTGCCGGTGAGGAGCGAGAGAAACGCTCCGAACTCGCCGATCCTATCCCGCTGCGAATGCCAGGATGGAGCAAGGCCAAGTCCCAGGATCTCGGCCATGGCATCGGCTACCGCATCGCCGTAACCTTTCAACTCACTGCGGGTTCCAATCGGCCCGCCGAGTTGGAGGACCAGCAGACGCCGTGCAAGAGCCTCCAAGGTTCCCCTGTGCCGCTCCAGAGGTTGGATCCAGGTATCGATCTTGTCGGCTGCCGGAAAAGGGAGTGCCCGCTGCATCCGGGTATGCGCCATGAGGCACACCGAGCCGTCCCGACGCTTCAATCCGTCGAGGGAATGGATCAGCGTATCGAGACGGTGCCCGAGGATCTCGAGCACTTCCTTGAGACGCAGCACCAGTGCCGTATCGATGATGTCCTGACTGGTGGCCCCGAGGTGAACGGATTTGGCATGAGGTTCGTCGACGGCCGCACGCAGCTGCCTGACGAAGTCCGGAACGATGACGCCATCCCGCGCCAGGCCTTCGGCAAGCTTGGTCCAGTCCGCCTGAAAGGCGTGACAGACCTCGCCGATCCGCGATGCAGCATCCTCGTCGATCAGCCCGACCTTGGCCTCGGCCTCGGCAAGAACGGCCTCGACCTGCAGCATGGCCGAGAGTTCGGCCTCGTTGGAAAAGAATGCCCCCACCTCCTCGTCGCCGACGAGGGTCTGCAGCACGGGATATGGGAGCGCTTGTTTCATCAGGTGCCTCGCGTCACACGGCTTCGACGGCGACGGCGATGCCTTGGCCGACGCCGATGCACATGGTGGCGAGTGCGCGCTTCTTGCCCCTGATCTTCAGCTCGAGCGCCGCCGTGCCGGTGATGCGGGCGCCCGACATGCCGAGCGGATGCCCAAGCGCGATGGCGCCGCCGTTCGGGTTCACGTGCTCGGCATCCTCTGGAATGCCCAGTTCACGCAGGACCGCGATCCCCTGGCTGGCGAAGGCCTCGTTCAGCTCAATCACGTCGAAATCGCTCGGCTTGAGGCCGAGACGGGCGCAGAGCTTCTTGGTGGCGGGAGCCGGCCCGATGCCCATGATGCGCGGCGCGACGCCGGCGGTGGCGCCGCCGAGCACGCGGGCGATGGGCTCGAGCCCAAATTTCCGAACCGCCTCTTCCGAGGCAACGATCAGGGCCGCCGCACCGTCATTGACGCCGGAGGCGTTGCCCGCGGTCACGGTGCCGTCCTTGCGGAACGGGGTCGGCAGCTTCGCCAGCTGCTCGAGCGTGGTGTCGCCGCGGGGATGCTCGTCCTTGTCGACGATCACCGGGTCGCCCTTCCGCTTCGGGATCGTGACCGGCACGATCTCCTGCGCCAGCCGGCCATTGGCCTGGGCCGCGGCGGCCTTCTTCTGCGAGCGCAGCGCAAAGGCGTCCTGGTCCGCGCGCGAGACGTTGAAATCGGCAGCCACGTTCTCGCCGGTCTCCGGCATGGAATCGACGCCGTATTGCTGCTTGATCAGCGGGTTGATGAAGCGCCATCCGATGGTGGTGTCGTAAATCTCGGCATTGCGCGAGAAGGCCGTGTCGGCTTTCGGCATCACGAAGGGCGCGCGCGACATGGATTCGACGCCGCCGGCGATCATGATCTCGGCCTCGCCCGCCTTGATGGCGCGGGCAGCGGCGATGACCGCATCCATGCCGGAACCGCAGAGGCGGTTCATCGTGGTTCCCGGGATCGAGCCGGGCAGCCCGGCCAGCAGCACCGCCATGCGGGCGACGTTGCGGTTGTCCTCGCCTGCCTGGTTGGCGCAGCCATAGATCACGTCGTCGATGGCCTCGAAGTCGAGGTTCGGCAGGCGCTCGCGCAGCGCCTTCAGCGGCACCGCAGCGAGATCGTCGGCGCGGACGCCGGAGAGAGAGCCGCCATAGCGGCCGATGGGCGTACGCACATAGGCGCAGATATAGGCTTCATGCATCTCAATTCCCCTTCTTGCCGCCGTGAGCTTTCTCGGTCCGGGCCTGAAGCTCGCGCAGGGTGGTGAGTTCGAGTTCGGACGGCGGAGGCGTTTCCTCGAGGCGCTCGGAGAATCGCACCTTCCAGCCGCAGGTTTCCTGCACCTTATCGCGGGTCACCCCGCGATGCATCGAGACGACGGTGAATTCCTTGGTCTCGGGATCAGGCTTCCAGATCGCCAGATCCGTGATCAGGAGCGTCGGGCCCTTGGTGGTGATGCCAAGCCGCTCGCGGTGGTTGCCCCCCTCGCCATGGCCGAAGGAGGTGTAGAAATCGATCTTTTCCACCATGCCGCGGGTCGCCTGCTTCATGGTGATGAAGACCTGCTTGCAGGAAGAGGCGATCTCGGGAGCCCCGCCGCCGCCGGGCAGGCGAACCTTGGGCTTGTGGTAATCGCCGATCACGGTGGTGTTGATGTTGCCGAAGCGGTCGAGCTGGGCCGCGCCCAGGAAGCCGATGGAGATGCGTCCGCCCTGGAGCCAGTAGCGGAACATCTCCGGCACCGAAACCGTAGTCACGGCCGTCTCGCACAGCTCACCGTCGCCGATGGAGAGGGGCAGCACATTCGGCGCCGTACCGATGGTGCCACTCTCGTAGATGAGCGTGATGTCCGGCGCATGGGTTAGCCGCGCCACGTTGCAGGCAGCCGAAGGGGCGCCGATGCCGACGAAGCAGACATCGTCGTTCGACAAAGCCCGGGCTGCCGCGATGGTCATCATTTCGTTGGGCGTGAAGTCGGAGAGGCTCGTCATTCTTACAATCCCTTCACGCGGCCGGCGAAGGCCTCGGGTCCCACTTCGAGCACGTTCTCCTTCATCCAGGCGGTGAAGAGATCGCGGTCGGCGGAGATCTTGTCCCATTCAAGATAGGCGGCGTTGTCGCGGTCATAATAGCCGTGGGTGTAGGACGGATGCGCCCCGCCCGGCACGTGCACAATCGAGGTCACTGTCCAGTGCGGCAGCACGCAGAGGTTTGGATGAAGGTCGTCAAAATCCTCCACGATTTCCTCGACGGTCACCACCGAGCGCTTGGCCGCGAGAATGGCTTCCTTCTGCACGCCGATGATACCTTCCACCAGCACGTCCCCTCGCCTGCTGGCCTTCTGGGCGTGGATGAAGGCCACGTCCGGACGATGCGCCGGCACGGCGGCCAGCTCCTCGCCGGTGAAGGGACAGGTGATGCTCCTGATATTCGGGTTGACGTCTTTCAGGCCCGCGCCGCGATAGCCCCGGAAGACGGCGCAGGGCAGGCCTGCGGCACCTGCCTCATAGGCATTGGCCATGGATGCGTGGCTGTGCTCCTCGGTCTCGATGCCGCGCGGCCAGCTGTTCTCGATGGCATCGCGCATGCGGCGCAGCAGGCCGACGCCTGGGTTGCCGGCGTAGGAGAAGATCACCTTCTTGGCGAGCCCCATGCCAATCATCTGGTCGTAGATGATGTCGGGGGTCATGCGGATCAGGGTCAGGTCCTTGCGGCCCTGGCGGATCGCCTCATGGGCGGCCGCGTGCGGAATGAGATGGGTGAACCCTTCGAAGGCGACGGTATCACCATCGCGCAGGTTTTCGGCAACGGCCTCTTTGAGGCTCTGGAACTTGGCCATGATACGCTTTCAAATCGGCAATCAGATATCGAAGAAGACGGTTTCCTTCTCACCCTGGAGGTGGATGTCGAAGGTGTAGGTCGGCATGCCGCTCTCCTCGCTGCGCGAGGCGATCAGGGTCGGAACCCGGAACTTGTGCTCGATGCGCGCCAGAACCGGGCATTCCGCGTTGGCAGCCTCTTCGTCGCCGAAATACAGGCGCGTGTGCAGGCCGATATTGATGCCGCGCGCCACAATCCAGATCGTGATGTGCGGCGCCATGAGGCGGCCATCCTTGTAGGGCACGCGGCCCGGCTTGATCGTCTCGAAGCGGTACTCGCCCGTGGTGCCGTCCGTCGGCTGGCGGCCCCATCCGACGAAGTTGGGATCGGCCTGGCCGCGCTTCTCCTCGGGGCTGTTGTAGAGCCCCTCCGCATCGGCCTGCCAGATCTCGAGCAGGGCGTCCTTGATCGGGTTGCCGCTGCCGTCGAAGACACGGCCCTTGACGATGATCCGCTCGCCCTTGGTGTCGGGACCGACGAGGACGAGGCCGAGATCCTCGTCCCACACGCCGGTGATCTCGACCCAGTTCGGCGTCGCGCCGATATGGACGTAGGGGCCTGCCGTCTGGGAGGGCGATTCCTTGAGCGTCGTAAGCTTCTGAAACATCAGTTCCCCTCCATCCGGTTCTCGAACATGGTCGAGCGGCGGCCGCGCAGGACGATGTCGAACTTGTAGGCGAGCGCGTCCATGGGCAGCGTGGCGTTGCGGTCGAGCACGGCGGTGAGCTGGTCGATGGCCGCCTTGTCCGAGATCGTCGAGACGATCGGGCATTGCCAGATCATCGGGTCGCCCTCGAAATACATCTGCGTGATCAGGCGCTGGGCGAAGGCGTGGCCGAAGAGCGAGAAGTGGATATGCGCCGGGCGCCAGTCGTTGACGCCGTTCGGCCAGGGATAGGCGCCGGGCTTGATGGTGCGGAACCAGTAGCGTCCCTCCTCATCCGTGATCGCGCGGCCGCAGCCGCCGAAATTGGGGTCAATGGCGGCGAGATAGGTTTCCTTCTTGTGGCGGTAGCGCCCGCCCGCATTGGCCTGCCAGAACTCGACCAGAGTGCCGGGCACGGGCCGCGCGTTCTCGTCGAGCACGCGGCCGTAGACGATGATGCGCTGGCCGATGGCCTCGCCGGTCTTGGCAAAGTTGCGGATGAGGTCGTTGTCGAGCGGCCCGATCGTGCCGTGGCCGAAGCGCGGGCCGGTCATCTCGGAAATCGTGTTCTCAAGCGCGAGAAGCGGGTATTGCGGCGAGCGCAGCACCGACGTCTTGTATTGCGGCGTGAGCGCGGCTGGGTGCCAGCTCCGGTCCCGCTGATAATATGATCCTTGATCCGACATTTGGCTCTCCCTGGCAGCGCCGGACAGCGCCGCGCCAACAACCCGTCCCGCTATTTCTTGGGCTCGGGATTTGCTTCCATTTCCGCAAAAGTCTTTTTGACGATCTTGATCGCGTGGTTGGCGGCAGGCACGCCGGCATAGACCGCCACGTGCAGCAGCGCCTCCTTGATGTCTTCCTTGGTCGCGCCCGTATTGCGCGTCGCGCGGACATGCATGGCAACCTCATCGTCCTGCCCGAGCGCGGCCAGGAGCGCGATGGTGACGATGGAGCGCTCGCGCTTGGTGAATCCCGGCCTCGCCCATACCGAACCCCAGGCACCTTCGGTGATGAAGGTCTGGAAATCCTGGTCGAACTCCGTCATCTGCGCGCTCGCCCGGTCTACATGAGCATCCCCCAGAACCTGACGGCGCACCATCATGCCCGCCTTGTAGCGCTCGCTCTGTTCCTTTTCAGACAAGTCCGGCCTCCTGGAGATGCTGGCTGATGAGTTGCGACAACACGGCGGGCTTCTCGACGCAGGGAATGTGCCCAGCCCCATTGATCAGCGCGAAGCGCGCGCCGGGGATGAGGTCCGCCGTGCCCTTGACCACCTCGGCCGGCGTCGATCCGTCCTGATCGCCGGCCACGCACAGGGTCGGAGCCTTGATCCGGCCGGCATCTGGCCTCAGATCCGCATCGCGGATCGCCGCGCAGGTTCCCGCATAGCCATGGGCCGGCGTGCGCACCAGCATGTTGCGCCAGCCGGCGACCTCATCGGCATGAGTTTCGCGGAACAGCGGTGTGAACCAGCGCTGCAGGACGTTGTCCGCAAGCGGCTCGATGCCGCCGTTCTCGACACCGGAGATCCGCTCGACCCAGAGTTCCGGCGTCCCGATCTTCGCGGCAGTACAGCACAGGGTAATCGTCTGGACGCGCCCGGGGCAGCGCACAGCCAGACGCTGCGAGATCAGGCCGCCAACGGACAGGCCGACGAGGGAGAAGCGCTCGATCCCGAGGAGTTCGAGAAGCCCCAAAAGATCGTCCGCATGCTCGTTGATCGAATAGGGAGCCGGCGGTGCGTCGGAGAGGCCGTGCCCGCGCTTGTCGTAGAGGACGACGCGGAATCGGTCGGTAAAGGCCGGCACCACGTCCTGCCAGATGCGGAAATCGCTCCCGAGCGAATTGATGAAGACGAGAGCGGGGCCGTCGGAGGGCCCGAGATCCTGGTGGTGCAGAACGATTCCGTTGACGCGTGTGAATGCCATACCCCACCTCAATGCAGCGAACCGACGCCGATATAATGCTCAACCAAACCCTGATCGGCGCGCAAAGCCTCGCTCGTCCCCTGCCAGGCGATCCGCCCCCGCTCTAGGACCAGGACGGATTCCGCGAAATCGAGCGCACTTTCGAGCCGCTGCTCGACCAGCAGGATCGTCATGTCGCCACTGGAGGCAAGCCGGGTAAAGGCGGCCATGAGCTCCTCGCAGATGACCGGAGCCAGGCCCTCTAATGGCTCGTCGAGGAGAAGCACGGACGGGCGGCCGAGGATGGTGCGAGCCGTCGAGAGCATCTGCTGCTCACCGCCGGACAATTGCCAGCCGAGATTGCTCCGTCGCTCGTGGAGGCGGGGAAACATGTCATAGGCTTCCTGAATGACGCTGCGCGGCCGGTCCTTCAGCCCGACGATCAGGTTCTCCTCCACCGTCAGCGAGCGGAAGATATCCCGCGTCTGCGGCACGAGGCCGATGCCTCGGCGGGCACGCTCTGAACTCTTGAGGGATGACACATCGGCACCGCCGACTAGGATCTCGCCGCCATAGCGCCGGTTCATACCCATGAGCGTGGAGAGCAGCGTGGTCTTGCCCATGCCGTTGCGGCCGAGAATGGACAGGCGCGCGCCGGACGGCACGGAGAACGACACATCCTCCAGGACCACCGTCGGGCCGTAGCCCGCACTCAATCCGCGGACTTCAAGCGACGCTGCGGGCATGGGCGTAGTTCCCCAGATAGGCCTCACGGACCTTTTGGTTGGCGGCGACCTCCGATGGCAGCCCCTCGAAAATGATCTCGCCCGCTGCCAGCACGACCACGCGCTTGGCGAAGCGGAAGACAAGATCCATGTCGTGTTCGATCATCAACACGGCGAGGCTCGGTGGCAGGCGCTCCAGCGCCTGTTCAATTCTCGGCGTGTCGCTCGACGGCACGCCGGCGGCCGGCTCGTCGAGAAGCAGCACTTTCGGCCGCAGCGCCAGCGCGATGCCGATTTCCAGCAGGCGCTGCTGTCCATAGGCGATCTCGCCGACCCGGCGCCGCGCCACATCCAGCAGACCGAGCGTGGAGAGAATGCCCTCGACCTCGCCTGCCACTTCGGAATTGCCCGTGAAGCGACTGAGAAACCGGTTGGCCTTGCCCTCGCGCTGCAGCACGGTCAGGGTCACGTGCTCCTCGGGTGTCATCTGCGAGAACAGTCGCGTGACCTGGAAGGTGCGCACGAGCCCTTTTCGGACGCGCTGCACGGCACCGAGCCTCGTGACGTCCTCGCCGTTGAGGACGACGCGCCCGGCGCTCGGCTGGATCTGCCCCGTCACCAGATTGACGAAGGTGGTCTTGCCAGCGCCGTTCGGGCCGATCAGGGCGAGGCGCTCGCCGGGCGCCATCGTCAGAGAGATATTCCTGCTGACGGCGAGGCCGCCGAAATTCTTGGTCAGGCCCTCGACGCGAAAGAGATCGCTCATGCCTTCCCCCTCTTCGCGCGATGGCCCGATGCGGAAAACCTGTCCAGGAGCCCGCTCAGCCCGCCGGGGGCTGCCAGCACCACCGCGATCAGCAGCGCGCCGACCATGGTCATCCAGTGGAACGGGTTGATCGCCGAGACGATGTGCTCGAAGCCCATGAAGATCACCGTGCCGACCAGCGCCCCGTAGAGGGTGCCGAGCCCGCCGAGCACCAGCATGACGAGGGCATTCGCGGACAACTCGAAGCTCACGCTGTCGAGGCCGACCACCTGAGTGGAGATCGCTGCCAGTGCGCCGCCCATGCCAGCGACGGCCCCCGAGATCACGAACATCTTCAGGAGCACCGGGAACACGAAGGAGCCCATGGCGCGAATGCGGATCGGGTCCTGCTTGATGCCCCGGCACAGCATGCCGAAGGGCGAGGCGATGATGAATTTCAGGACGATGAAGACGAGAACCAGCAGGGCGAGGCCGAAGAGATAGGCGGTGCGGCCCCACAGGTCGAACTCGAACATGCCGAAGAGCGGGCTCACCATCAGCCCTGCCAGCCCGTCGCTGCCGCCGGTATAGGTGGACGCCTTGTTCGCGGCCTCGTGGAAGAGCTGGACGATGGCAATCGAGAGCACGAGCTGAGCGAGCCCGTGCGCCCGCAGCATGATCGTGCCCATGAGAAGCCCGGCCACAGCGCCGGCAACCGCGCCGATGAGGATGAGCGTCAGGGGCTCCGTAACGCCGTTCACGCAGGCGATGCCGGCCGCATAGGCGCCGGCCCCGAAGAGCGCAGCCTGCCCCAGGGTTGCGACACCGCAATATCCTGTGATGAGATCGATGGAGAGGACGAGGAGCGCAACAGCAATGACCCGGGTCAGGAGCGCGAGGTTGTCCGGGAACAGCCAGTATCCTGCAAGGCCCGTGGCGATGATGAGCGCCGTGCCTATGACATCCCGCAGCCAGCGCCGTTCGGACGAAACAGGCACTGCCACTCTCTCCGTTTGAGCAATCACCTGCACGTTACTGAGCCCTTCCGAAGAAACCGCGCGGGAACACGCAGACGATGGCAATCACCGCGGCATAGAAGAAGAAGTTGCCGAACTCCGGCATCAGATAACGCCCGGTCGTATCCACTGCGCCGAGGAGAAGGCAGGCGACGACCGCGCCGGGGATGGAGCCCGCGCCACCGACCGAGACCACGACGAGGAAGGTCACCATGTAGCGCAGGGCGTAATAGGGTTCGATGGGCAGGAACTCTGCGCCGACCACGCCGCCGAGCGCCGCCAGCCCGATGGCGATGGCGAAGCTGATCGCATAGACCACTTGCGTGCGCACGCCGAGCGCATCGGCCATGGCCGCGTTGTCGACGGTCGCCCGCAGCTTGATGCCGAAATCGGTCTTCTCGATGAGAAACCAGAGCCCGCCGGCGACGACAATACCGCAGGCCATGACGAAGAGCCGGTGCGCGGCGATGGTCTTGAAGCCGACATCCACCGGCTGGCTCAGGCTGCCGGGAAGCGGAATGGTCTTCAGGGTCGGTCCGAAGAAATAGTTAGTAATGCCGATGACGCAGAAGGTGATGCCGATGGTCATCAGCACCTGGGTGAGCTCGGGGCTGCCGTAGATCCGGCGGTACAGCAGGCGCTCCAGGGGGATGGAGATGATCACCGTGCCGATGATCGCCAGGAAGATGGCGACCGCATATCCCATCCCGAGATCGCGCGCAGCGTAGGACGCGATATAGCCCGCGATCATGGCGAAGGCGCCATGTGCCAGGTTCACCACCCGCATCAGGCCCATCGTCAATGACAGGCCGATGCAGATGATGAACAGAGCCATGCCGTAAGCAAAGGCGTCGATCGCGATGCTGAGGATGGTCTGCATGGAATATCCCGGACGCGTGGCGGATCGGCTGATGGGAGAGCGCGACTTCAGGTGCAGCGCCCTCGGAGTTCACTTGTGTCGCGCTTACTGGGTCGCGAGACCAGGATCCTTCTGGTTCGGGAAGGTCTGGATTTCCTTGTTGATGGACTTGCCGTCCGCACCCTTGGCGACTTCGCGCAGATAGATGTTCTGCGTGATGTGTCGCGTATCAGGCTCGATCCGCGCAGGCCCGCGCGGGCTCGTCCACGCGAGTCCCTTTACGGCGTCCACCGCCTTCTGGGCATCCTGCTTGCCGCCCGTGGCCTCGATCATCTTGTAGATGACGTGCATGCCGTCATAGGCGCCGACGGACGGGAACGAAAGCTGGTCGGCCGAGCCGATGGCCTTGGTGGCGGCCTCGACGAACTTCTTGTTCTCCGGGCTGTCATGCGACACCGCGTAATGGAAGCTGGTCTTCAGGCCGTCCGCCGCATCGCCGAGTGCCGGCAGATCGGATTCCTGCGTGAGATCGCCCGGCGCATAGAACTTGATGCCGGCCTTCTTGAGGCCCGTCTCGTTATAGGCCTTCGCAAAGCCGAGGGTCGGCGGGCCGGAGGGAAGGAAGGCGAAGAGGCCGGCCGCGCCGGAATCGCGCACGCGCTGCATGATCGGGCTGAAATCGGTGGTGTTCATCGGCATGCGGATGGATTCGACCACCTGCCCGCCGGCAGCCTCGAAGGCCTTCTTGAAGGCGTTCTCCGCATCGACGCCCGGGCCGTAATCGCTGACGATCGTGATCACCTTCTTAACGCCTTCATCGACGGCAACCTTGCCGAGAGGCGTTGTCGTCTGCGCCGTGGTGAACGAGGTGCGGACCACAAGCGGCGAGGTATTCATGATCGCGGAGGTCGCCGCGTTGAAGATGACGAGCGGCGTGTTGGCCTGAGCGAGCAGCGGCGTGATCGCCATGGCATCAGGCGTGAAATAGACGCCGCCGAGGTACTGCACCTTCTCCTTCACCACCAGTTCCTGCGCCAGGGCGCGCGACTGGGCCGGGTTGGCGGCGGGAAGATCGCGGTAGATCACCTCGATGTCGTTGCCCTTCACCGACTTGCCGTTCAGCGCCATGTAGGCCTCGACGCCGGCCTGGAAATTCTTGCCCTGCAGCGCGAAGGGGCCCGAGAACGGGCCGATGATGCCGATCTTGATCGTCTCGGCATAGGCCGGGACCGAACCCATCAGCAGAGCGCCGATGGCAGCGCCAAGAATTCTTTTCGAAGCTTTCATTCCGTTCCTCCCTCTGAGCTGCCTCGATCTCATTGTCCAGGATCGCGGTTTTCTCATCCTATCGTCTAGCCTTTTGTGCGCATTGCGAACATTGAAAGCTATATCGCACATGTAGTACGGTTTAGACAGCTGGTGTCAAGGCTACCAAAGTCCAGCATACCCTTTTGGAGGACGAGATGCAGGGTGAAGTGGAGAATCAGGGCGGCGACCGGGACTTCGTGGCAAGTCTCGAGAAGGGCCTCCTCGTGATCGAAGCTTTCGATGCCAGCAGGCCGCGGCTGACCCTGTCGGATGTAGCGAAGCTGACCGGCATTACCCGAGCTGCCGCCCGCCGCTATCTGCTGACGCTCACCAAGCTGAACTACGCCGATTTCGACGGGCGCTATTTCACCTTGAGCCCGCGCATCCTGCGTCTCGGCTACGCCTATCTCGCATCCGCTTCGCTTCCGGCCCGGGTCCAGCCCTTCCTGGAGCGTATTTCCGAGGAGACGGGCGAGTCGAGTTCGGCCGCGATTCTGGATGGCGACGACATCGTCTACATCGCCCGTTCCGCCACGCGCCGGATCATGTCCATCGGTTTGGGGGTGGGAAGCCGCCTCCCCGCCTATTGCACGTCCTTGGGCCGCGCGATCCTGGCCTACCAGCCCGAGGCCGCGATCGAGGCTTACCTCCAGCGCGTCCGCCTGGAGGCGAGGACGCCAAAGACCGTCACCGACAAGTCCGAGTTTCGCGCTGTCCTGGAGGCCACGCGAAACCAGGGCTATGCCCTCGTGAATGAGGAACTCGAATTCGGCCTGCGTTCCATTGCCGTGCCGGTGGTGCAGAAGAACGGTCAGGTGACGATTGCGCTCAACCTCAGCGCCCAGGCCGGGCGTGTATCGGCGGACGAGATGCGGGAGCGCTTCCTGCCTTCGCTGAGCGCGGCGAGTGAGGCACTTCGATATATGCTCTAAGGTATGGCGACAGGCTGGCAACCGAGCAGAGCGCGAGCCTCCTCGGGCGTTGCGATGCGATGCCCGTGCCGCTCGACGGCGAGTACCGCATGCTCGACCAGTTCCGCATTGCTGGAAGCGAGCCGCTCCTTGGTGGTGCGGATATTGTCCTCAAGCCCGGTACGCACCGCGTCTGCTCCACGGACGAGAGCCCAGTCCATCACCTTGGCCTGCTGACGGCCGATTCCCGCCGCCGTCCAGGTGCAGTTCGGGAAAAGGTGCTTGGCTTCTTTCAGAAGAATGTCGAGCAGCCGCTCCTCGGCCGGCAGCGCATTCTGCACGCCGAGGACGAACTGGATATGCGGCTGTTCGTCGAGCAGCCCTTTGTCGACCAGACGCCTGGCGCTGTGGAGATGGGAGAGATCGAAGATCTCGATCTCCGGGCGGATGCCGAGCTCCCTCATCTTGTCGGCCATCTCCTCGACCAGCACCGTGTGGTTCTCGTAGACGATGGCGGGAAAATTCACGGATCCGGTCGAGAGCGAAGCCATATCGGGACGCAGCGCGAGGGCGCTGCTGCGCTGGCTCGGGTCACGCCCTCGCCCGCCGGTCGAGAACTGGATGATCATGCCCGGGCAGTGCCTGACGATTCCGGCTTGCACGACAGCGAAGCGCTCCGGATCGGATGAGGGCGTCTCGTCGTCGTTGCGCACATGGATATGGACCAGGGTGGCGCCGGCTTCAAAGGCCTGCCGGGTCGACTCGATCTGCTCGGTCGGCGTGATCGGCACCGCCGGATTGTCCGTCTTGCGCGGGACCGATCCTGTAATCGCAACGGCAATGACGATGGGCTTCACGCGTTTTCTCCCCACCGGCTCTGAAGGCTGCATGGGCTCCAGCGGGACATAGGGCATCCACCTGGAAGAGCGAGGAGAAGGATTGAAAATTCTGCTTGGGGCTAAGACACATCCGATTGCGGCGTCCAACCGGTCTTTGATTTGGATCAAGGCCTCTGACATTTCTGTTAGGCACGATGTCGGCGCCCCTGAACCCCTCGCCTGCTGCATAGGCACATCTACTCTGCACCAGGTTTCCCACTGCTCCTCATTTCAAGCCGGGTATGACCCGCGAGATCGCGCATTCGGGCTTGAAGACTAGGCGTCGGACGGCTTTTGTCCCTGTCCTTGCAAGATGCCGGACAGGTGGGCCGCTTGAGAGCCGCCAGTCTCGTTTGATCTGCATCAATGCCCCTTCCCGGCCCCCTCCTTAAACGAATCTGCTGACGGCAAAGCTCGCGGCTTCGCCGATGTTCTCAAAAGGTTGAAGCCTATGGCTCAAGCGGTAGCACCCTCAAAGGGAATGACTTTCGGCGAAATGGGCTCAGCCCTTGCCTTCGCCGGATTGGCGCTCCTCAGCATCATCATCGCGGCGAAGGCCTATACGCCCGAATACGCCTTCCATGCCTATCTCTTTGCCGCAGCCAGCGTGGCGGCGGTTTTCGCCATCGTGAACCGCTACTACGAGCGCCCTGCGGAGCTGCCCCCGCTGACCATCGGCGGCAAGCCGAACTACAACATGGGCCCGGTGAAGTTCGCGACCATCGCCTCTGTGGTCTGGGGCATCGCCGGCTTCACCATCGGTCTTCTGATCGCGACCCAACTCGCCTTTCCGGCGCTCAACTTCGACACATCCTGGCTGTCGTTCGGGCGCATGCGGCCGCTGCATACGTCGGCGGTGATCTTCGCCTTCGGCGGAAACGTGCTCATCGCCAGCTCGTTCTATGTGGTGCAGCGCACCTGCCGCGCACGCCTCGTCGGCAACATCGCACCCTGGTTCGCGGTTCTCGGCTACAACTTCTTCATCGTGATCGCGGGCACGGGTTACCTGCTCGGCATCACGCAGGGCAAGGAATATGCGGAGCCGGAATGGTACGCCGACCTTTTCCTGACCATCGTATGGATCACGTACTTCCTCGTCTTCCTCGGCACCGTCATTCGCCGCAAGGAGCCTCATATCTACGTGGCGAACTGGTTCTATCTCGGGTTCATTCTCGCCATCGCGGTCCTGCACCTCGGCAACAACCCGGCGATTCCCGTTTCGATTTTCTCGCCGAAGAGCTACATCCTGTGGTCCGGCGTCCAAGATGCTCTGGTGCAGTGGTGGTACGGTCATAACGCGGTCGGGTTCCTGCTCACTGTGCCCTTCCTTGCCATCGTGTACTACTTCATACCGAAGCGGGCGGAGCGGCCGGTCTATTCCTACCGCCTCTCTATCATCCACTTCTGGTCCCTGGTCTTCATGTATATCTGGGCGGGACCCCACCACCTGCACTACACCGCCCTGCCCGACTGGGCGCAGACGCTGGGCATGGTGTTCTCGGTCATGCTGTGGATGCCCTCTTGGGGCGGCATGATCAACGGTCTCATGACCCTCTCGGGCGCCTGGGACAAGCTTCGCACCGATCCCGTACTGCGTCTCATGGCCGTGTCGCTGGCCTTCTACGGCATGGCGACCTTCGAGGGCCCCCTGATGTCGGTGAAGGCCGTGAACTCGCTGTCGCACTACACTGACTGGACCATTGGCCACGTGCATGCCGGAGCTCTCGGCTGGGTCGCCTACATCTCGTTCGGAACCGTCTACTGCCTGGTTCCTTGGCTGTGGAACAAGAAAGAGCTCTATTCCATGAAGGCCGTTTCCTGGCACTTCTGGGTCTCGACCCTTGGCATCGTGCTGTACATCTCGTCGATGTGGGTCGCGGGCATTCTCCAGGGCCTCATGTGGCGCGCCTATACCAGCCTCGGCTTCCTCGAATACTCCTTCATCGAGACCGTTGCAGCGATGCACCCCTTCTACATCATCCGTGCACTCGGTGGCGCTCTCTTCGTGGCCGGCAGCCTGATCATGGCCTGGAACGTCTGGAAGACGATCACCTCGGCTGAATCGGCTGTCGCGGACGGGGCCCTCCCCGCGCAACCCGCACTCATTGCTGCGGAATAAAGGAAACGATCATGTCACTCTGGTCCCGTCACAAGATATTCGAGACCAACTCGATCATCCTCATCATCGGTGTGCTGATCGTCATATCCATCGGTGGCCTCGTGGAAATCGTGCCTCTTTTCTACCTGAAGAGCACGATCGAGAAGGTGGAGGGCGTCAGGCCCTACACTCCGCTCGAGATGGCCGGCCGCAACATCTATGTGCGTGAGGGCTGCTACAACTGCCACAGCCAGATGGTCCGCCCCTTGCGCGACGAGGTGGAGCGCTACGGTCACTACTCGCTCGCGGCCGAGAGCATGTACGATCGGCCGTTCCAGTGGGGCTCCAAGCGCACGGGCCCGGATCTCGCCCGTCTCGGCAACAAGTATTCCGACGACTGGCACAGGGATCACCTGAAAGATCCCCGCGCCGTCGTGCCCGGCTCGATCATGCCGAGCTATCCCTGGCTTGAGAAGACCGAGCTCGATGCATCGGCGATTGCTCAGGAGCTGAAAGTGCAGGCGACCCTCGGCGTGCCCTACAGCGAGGAGATGCTGAAGAATGCCGAGAGCGACATCCGCGTCCAGGCCAATGCCGACGACCCGAATGCCATTGATCTCGCCAAGCGCTACCCGAAGGCCCAGTCGCGCACCTTCGACGGCAATCCGCAGAAGGTGACCGAAGCCGACGCTCTGATCGCCTATCTGCAGATGCTGGGCACGCAGGTCGACTTCAAGCTCTACGACAACAAGGCCAATGTGCGCTGAGGACGAACGATCATGCCAGCAGCCTACAAATTCTTCGCTGAACTCGCCCAGACCTGGGGGCTCCTCTACTTCGTCGCCGTCTTCCTGGCGGTGCTGATCTACGCCCTCGCTCCCTCGCGGAAGGACCGCTTCGATGCGGCTTCGCGCATGCCTCTCCAGGAGGATTGATCCCATGGCCCAAAGAACCTACGAAGGGCATCATGAACAGGTCGACGCCGTCACCGGCGTCGCCACCACCGGGCATAGCTGGGACGGCATCCAGGAACTCAACAATCCGTTGCCGCGCTGGTGGCTATGGACCTTCTATGCCAGCATCGCCTGGGCGATCGCCTATTGCATCGCCTATCCCGCCTGGCCGCTGGTCTCGTCCTATACCAAGGGCGTCCTCGGCTGGCAGTCGCGGGATGCGGTTGTCGCTGATCTCGACGCTCTCAAGCAGCAGCGTTCCGGCATGACGGCGAAGCTCGCTGGAGCTTCTCTGGAAGAGATCAGGCAGAATCCTGAAATGTTTGCCTTCGCACTGGCTCAGGGCAAGACGGCGTTCGGCGACAATTGCGCCCCCTGCCACGGCGCGGGTGGCGCTGGTGCAAAAGGCTATCCGAACCTGAACGACGACGATTGGCTCTGGGGTGGCTCGCTCACGCAGATCGAGCACACGATCCGCTACGGCGCCCGCTCGACAAGCGATCAGGGCCATACCGGCTCCATGCCCGCCTTCGGTCGCGACGGGATGCTCAAGCGCGAGGAGATTTCCCACGCGGCCGACTACGTCCGTTCCCTGTCGGGCTTACCGACGGACAAGGGCGCCAATCTGGCAGCCGGTGCCAAGGTCTATGCCGACAATTGCGCGGCCTGCCACGGCGACAAGGGCCAGGGCAGTCAGGATCTCGGTGCGCCCAACCTGTCGGATAAGATCTGGCTCTTCGGCTCCGACAAGGCGACCATCGTAGAGGGCCTGATGAACGGGCGCGGCGGCGTCATGCCGACTTGGCACGGACGTCTGGACGACACGAGTATCAAGGCACTGACCCTCTACGTTCATTCTCTGGGCGGCGATCAGAGGCCTTGAACCTGTTCGGACACCGATCGGTAAGCGGCCGGAGGGTGACCTCCGGCCGTCGCTTGATTTGAATCAAGGCAGCTTGGCTTGCCGCATCGTATCCCGTCGTCATTCAGATCGAGACGATTGCGACAGATTCGATGGCTGACGCCCCCCTTCCTCATAATCTCGGAGCTGCCTCTCCTGCCCAGGCGGATGATGCCCCGCTCTACGCTCCCCGCAAGCAGATCTACCCCACGGCCTTGAAGGGCCGTTATCGCACGATCAAGTGGATCGTACTCGCCGTCACCCTCGGCATCTATTACTTCCTGCCCTTCATTCGCTGGGATCGCGGCCCAAACGCGCCCGATCAGGCCATCCTGGTCGATCTCGCCAACAGCCGGTTCTACTTCTTCTTCATCGAGATCTGGCCTCAGGAAGTCTATTATATCACCGGCCTTCTGGTGCTGGCGGCTCTCACACTCTTCCTCATGAACGCCGTCGCGGGCCGCATCTGGTGCGGCTATCTCTGCCCGCAGACTGTCTGGACCGACCTGTTCTATGCCGTCGAGCGCTGGGTCGAGGGCGACCGGCGCGAGCGGATGCGCCATGACAAGGAGAAGTTCACCATTGGCGTCCTCAGCCGGAAGGCCCTGAAGCACTTCATCTGGCTCATGATTGCCTGGTGGACCGGCGGTGCCTGGGTGCTCTATTTCGCCGATGCGCCAACCCTGGTCTATGAGCTGGCGACCTTCCACGCGCCCTTCGTGGCTTATGTCTGGATCGGAATCCTCACCTTCACGACCTACACGCTCGCCGGCTTCATGCGCGAGCAGGTCTGCACCTATATGTGCCCCTGGCCGCGCATTCAGGCTGCGCTGACGGACGAATATGCGCTGAACGTCACCTACCGCTACGACCGCGGCGAACCCCGCGGCTCGGTGAAAAAGAACGAAGCTCTGAAGCTCCAGGGACTGCCCGCAGGCGATTGCATCGACTGCAGTCAATGCGTGGTCGTGTGCCCGACCGGCGTCGACATCCGCAAGGGTCTGCAGCTCGACTGCATCCAGTGCGGCCTGTGCATGGATGCCTGCGACAGCGTGATGGACAAGATCGGCCGTCCGCAGGGCCTGATCGCCTACGATACGGACATGAACGTCCAGGCGCGCATCGAGGGCCGTCCGGAGGTTCGCCGCATCCTGCGCCCACGCACCCTCTTCTATGCCGGTCTCATCGCCCTCGTCGGCGCGGTGATGATCGCCTCGCTTGCCATGCGCCAGAGTCTGTATCTGACGGTAATGCATGACCGCAACCCGCTGTTCGTGCGCCTCTCCGACGGCTCGATCCGCAACGGCTTCACCATCCGGATCGCCAACAAGAACCTCGACGTACACCGCTACGTTCTCAGCGTAGAAGGATTAACCGAGGTGAAGGTCGATGTGGTAGGCGGCGAGATCGACCAGCAGGGCCGTTCCATCATCACCGTCGGACCGGACCAGACCCTGGAGGCCCGCGTGCTGGTGACGGACACCGCGTCGACAGCGGAGGACTCGACCTCGCTCCGGTTCGTCCTGACCGACCTCGCCACCGGCGATATCGCCAGCACGAGCGATCACTTCAAGGCACCTTAAGGATAGGCCCCATGTCCACCACAGCCGCCACAACACGGTCGCCGAGACCTATCACCGGGCGCACGGTCCTGCTCTATTTCGTGTCCTTCTTCGGCATTATCTTCGCCATGAATTTCTACATGGTCCGCGTCGCCATCTCGAGCTTCAGCGGCGTCGAGACGGAGAGCGCCTACAAGGCCGGATTGTCGTTCAAGAACGATGTCGCAGCGGCCCATGCTCAGGACGCGCGCCACTGGTCGGTGGATGCCGCCCTGCAGCGGGGAGATGCCGCTGGTCTCATCATCACGGCAAGGGACGCCCAGGGGCAGGTGCTGGCAGGCCTCACCCCAGAGATCCGGTTGGCTCATCCCACGGACAAGCGCCGCGATATGCCGCTCGAGTCCGTCGAGCTGACACCGGGCCGGTTCAAGAGCCTCACCTCCATGCCGGAGGGCCAGTGGGATCTCGTCATCAATCTGAAGCGTGAGACGGAAACCGTCTTCCGCTCCAAGAGCCGCATCTCGCTCTGAGGATTTTCGCAATGGCCGAGACCCTCGACCTCTCCATCTACGTGAAACGCCAGGACGACGGCACAGCCCATCTCGACCTCGCAGTCGAAGGCATCGACTGCGCCGCCTGCATCGACGAGATCGAGGGCGGCTTGTGCCGGCTGCCGGGCGTTCTGGACGTGCGGCTGAACTACACCAACCATCGCCTTGCCGTTGAATGGCGCGACGGAGAGCTTTCACCAGGCCATGTGGTGGAAGAACTGCAGCGGCTCGGCTACCGGGCTCATCCTTTCCAGTCCAGGCTTGTGGAGGAAGAGGAGGACCGCCGCGCCAAGTGGCTTTTGAAGTGCCTCGCGGTGGCAGGCTTTGCCTCCATGAACATCATGCTGCTGGCGGTCTCCGTCTGGTCGGGCAACGTCACGGATATCACGCCTGAAACCCGTGACTTCTTTCATTGGCTAGCTGCGCTCATCGCCCTCCCGGCTGTCGCCTATGCCGGTCAGCCCTTCTTCCAGAGCGCCATGAATGCGTTACGCAACCGGCGCACCAACATGGACGTGCCAATCGTCATTGGCATTCTGCTGGCACTCACCGTGTCAGTGGTCGAGACAATCAATTCTGCCGAGCACACCTATTTCGACTCGGTGGTCATGTTGCTCTTCTTCCTGCTCTGCGGCCGTTATCTCGATCAGGCCATGCGCCGGAAGACCCGTGCGGTCGCGAGCAATCTCGCCTCGTTCCGGGCTGAAGTCGCGCACAGGATCGAAGAGAATGGCGAGGTCATCCTGCTGCCGACCGCTGCCTTGAAGGCCGGCGACCGGGTACTCGTGCGTCCGGGTGAGCGCATTGCGGTTGACGGGATCGTACTCTCCGGTTCTTCCGAGGTCGACGAGAGTCTCGTGACCGGCGAGACAGCCCACCGCGCTGTCAGAGCCGACAGCCAAGTCTATGCAGGAAGCATGAATTACAACGGCACCCTGACCCTGCGCGTGACCGCTGCGGGCAAGGGCACCCTGCTCGATGAGGTCGAAAGGCTTCTGGAGAATGCGGCCGCCGCGAAATCACGCTACGTGCAACTGGCCGACCGGGTCGCGAAGATCTACGCGCCGGTCGTGCATACCGCAGCAGCAATCACGGCCCTGACCTGGATCGCGACCGGCGCGTCGGTCCATGACGCCCTGATCACGGCCATTGCCGTCCTCATCATCACCTGCCCCTGCGCCCTGGCGCTCGCCATCCCCGTGGTCCAGGTCGTCGCCTCCGGCGCGCTCTTCCGCTCCGGCGTGTTCCTCAACGCGGGCGATGCCTTCGAGCGTTTGGCGAAAGTGGACACCATCGTCTTCGACAAGACCGGCACACTCACCCTGCCCACCATGAGCGTGGTCAATGCGTCCGATGTGGAGCCCGGTCTTCTGGAGGCAGCGAGCCGACTCGCGCTCTCGAGCCATCATCCTCTAGCCGCGGCTGTAGCGCAGCTGACTCCTGATCGCCGCCCCTACGACGGTGTGACCGAGGAGCCAGGCCAGGGCGTCCGGGCCGTGGTTGACGGCATGGAGATGCGCCTCGGCAGTCCCGCCTTTTGCGGCGCTGAAGACGTTGCAAACGAAGCCGCTGCGACCGATCCGACGGCTTCCGTGATCGCCTTTTCCTGGGGCAGGCAGCAGGCTGTTCTGCTCGTGCGACAGGCCCTGCGGCCGGATACCGTCGCTGTTGTGCAGAATCTTCTCCAGCGCGGCTTTGACTGTCGCATCCTGTCCGGCGACCGGCCGGAGGCCGTGGCTCCCATCGCCGCGACGCTTGGCATCGCGTTGTGGCGCGGCGGCTGCAAGCCGGCCGACAAGATCGAAGCGCTTGAGGCGCTCAAGAGCGAAGGCCGCAAGGTATTGATGGTTGGCGACGGCCTCAACGACGCTCCGGCACTCGCCGCAGCACATGTGTCGCTGTCGCCGATCAGTGCTGCCGATCTGACCCAGGCCCAGGCCGATGCGGTCTTTCTTGGCGACAGGCTGAAGCCTGTGCAGGACACCATCGAGATCGCCCGCCGTGCCCACAGCCTTATGCGCCAGAACCTGGGCATCGCCCTCGTCTACAACCTGATTGCCGTTCCCCTCGCCTTTCTCGGCTATGTCACGCCCCTGGTTGCGGCGCTCGCCATGTCGGGCTCCTCGACCATTGTGACCCTCAATGCCCTTCGAGCCCGCGGAAGCACACCTGCATCGCGCCCGGCACCAGCGCAATCTGATGTCATTCCGGCCGTACAAGGAGCCTGATCCATGGAAGTCCTGCTCTATCTTGTTCCGATGGCCCTCCTGCTCGGCCTGTCCGGCCTTGTGGCCTTCATGTGGTCGCTGAAGAACGGTCAGTATGACGATGTGCAGGGCGCGGCCGTGCGTGTCCTGTCTGATGACGATGTCCGGAAATGACCTCTCTGACGGCCATGCCCCGGGCGGGACAGCTCGAATGCATCTGTGAACCGGGAGCGCTGGGCGACACGGCCTCGGATCACCGCGGGACGGCGCTTCTCGCGGCGGGCTTTGCCTTCTCCGTGCTTGCCCAGGTCCTGATCCTGAGCATTCTGCCCTTGGCAGGACTATCGTTCGCACCGGGTGGGGGCTTGGCTACTCTTCCCTATGCCGCCTTCTATGTCGGTGCGGCCGTCGCGAGCCTTCCCGCCTCGTTCCTGCTCGATTCCTTTGGCCGCCGGGCGGCTTTTTCTCTTGGAGCAAGCCTCGGCGCCGCTGGTGGCCTGGTACTTGTGTGGGCGCTCGTGTCCCAGCATTTCGGGGCCCTCGTGCTGGGCGCGTTCTGGCTCGGAATCGCAGGCGGTTTCAGCCTGTTCTACCGCCATGCCGCCGTGCCAGTTGGCGGCAGGGGAGCCAGCGCACTCCTGATCATCTTCGGCGCCGCAACCCTTGCAGGCTTGATTGCCCCGACCATCGCTGGCCTCGCCGAGGCGCTGGCCGCGCCGCAGATCTTTGCGGGCACGGCTGCTGCAGCCGCTCTGGCACATGTGGGCTCCCTCATGATGACCGCATCGCTGCCCTATCAGAGGCACCGGGAGCGGGACGCATAAACGGCAGGCTCGCAGGAATGGCGCTCTATCCTTTTGCCGACCGCCATCGGCGCCCTCGGATGGTTCGCCATGACGGTCCTTATGGGTGCGACTCCCCTGGCCGTGATCGGCTGCGCGCCTTCAGAAGCCGTCGTGGGCGCCGTGGCATGGCATGTCATGGCCATGTATGCCCCGTCGCTGGCCCTGGCCGTCCTGCCGCGCCTTGCTCTACCAGTCCCCCTGTCTGTCGCCGGATGCCTTCTGCTGATGGCTGGGGCTCTGGCCTTCGTGCTAGCCGGTACAGCGGGAGGGTTCTCGGTCGCGGCGGCCCTTGTCGGCGCCGGATGGTCATTGGTCATGCTCGGCACCACGCTCTGGGTCCATGGAGGCGCTCCCGTCTCGCGAGTTCTTCTCGGCCTTCACGACGGCACGCTGCTGACGGGAGCGATCCTGGGTGCCCTGGCAGCCAACGTCTTTGCGTAGTTTTCAGCCGCTGGAAGCCGCCTTGATCATACTGCGCTCGACCTAAGGAAAACCCCTTAGGTATCAGACCTGAATTTCAGCCCAGCCTCGGCGGCAGTACCCATGAACTCACATCACGTTCACGAGTTCGCGAGGGTTCGATGCACACTGCGCTCCTCACCAAAGCCTCTTCTTCGGCCCTTCCCCTGTTCGCCCTGGAGGTTCCTCAGTTTCGCAAGCCCGCCGATGCTCCTCCCGCGTCGGTCGGCTCGGTACAGTCCTTCGCCAAGGATGAAGAAATCTTCGCCGAGGGCAACAGAGCCGCTTTCGTCTACAAGGTTCTCTCGGGTGTGATACGCACCTCCAAGCTCCTGACCGACGGACGCCGTCAGATCGACGCTTTTCATATGGCCGGAGATATCTTCGGCATCGAAGCCGGAGACGAGCATCGGTTCTGCGCCGAGTCCGTCGGCGATTGCGTCGTCGTCGCCTATCGCCGCAGCCATCTCGCGGCCTTGACCGGAAGAGACGCTCAACTCGCTCAGGACATGACGATGGGAATGATGCGCGCTCTCGTTCGTGCCCAGAACCATATGCTGCTGCTCGGCCGCAAGTCGGCCCTGGAGAAGATCGCGACCTTCCTTCTCGACCTGGCGGAGCGCACAGCCGATGACGACGCTCTGGATCTTCCCATGTCGCGCATGGATATCGCAGACCATCTTGGATTGACGATCGAGACCGTTTCGCGCTCCTTCACGCAGCTCGAACGGCAGGGTGTCATTGAGCTTCCTTCCGCCCGCCATGTGGTGCTGAGCAACAAGGCTGCACTCGAGCGCCTGAACGCATAGGCTAGGCTCAGGAACCTTCCTGGATGCAGTAGATCTTCCCAAGCTCAAGCATACCTATCGTGCCCTGCCGTTATAGCAACAGCAGGGCGCGATGCATTTTAGAAGAAGACGGTGCATTGAGCCGGCATAGAGCGATGCCGAAGCCTCAAACATATCGCTAAGAAAATGTCACGCGAGGGCCGCGTGGATGCTGTCGAGCAACTCACTGTCATGCAGCGGCTTCTCCAGCACGACCCGAAAGCCCGACCGGGCGGCGCGGCTATAGAGATCGTCGCTGACTTGGGAAGCGATGAGAATTGCAGGGCAGTCGATCCGGCGCTGCCGCAATTGTCCGACCAGTTCGATCCCAGTCATGCCCGGCATGTTGTAATCGATCACGAAGCAACCACCCTGCGGTAGATCCGACGCCGCAAGAAGTTCCGCGCCATCCTTGAACAGATGCACGGACAGGCCCTCAAGCTCCAGGGCGAACTTCAATGAGTTTCGGACCGCGTCATCGTCATCCACGACGATGACCGGTCCCGAGAGCTGAGACATCCGGAAAGCCTGTGTGATCCGTGGTCGTGGCCTGAAGATAAGAGCATTCGGCCAACATCGCGGATTATGCACAGCGCTTTCCGTTTCCCCACTCAGGAATATTCCTTAAGGGGCTATTTCGCCTCGATCAGGAGAGCGAGGCGGACGAGTTCCGACAGACTCTTGGCCTGCATCTTCGCCATGACATTTGCCCGGTAGATCTCCACCGTACGCGGGCTGATTCCGAGATCGTAGGCGATCATCTTGTTGGCCTTGCCAGCCACGAGCCCGTCGAGAACCTGGCGCTCCCGTTCCGACAGAGCATCGAACCGGCCTTGGATCTCGGCCACCTGGGCACCAAGATGGCTGTTCCTTTCCTGGCGCGCGAGAGCGGAACGGACAGCGGCGAGGAATACTTCGTCTCCGAACGGCTTTTCGAGGAAGTCGATTGCCCCCTCCTTCATGGCCTCGACCGCCATCGGCACGTCCGCATGACCGGTCATGACGATGACAGGGAGCGCAATCCCGCGTGCCTTCAGGCGCCGGATCAGTTCGATGCCGTCGATGCCCGGCATGCGCACGTCGGTAACAATGCAGCCCGCCTCTACACTTGGCGCATCATCGAGAAAGGCCGAGGCGGATTCGTGCAGGCGGACCGGAAGTCCCTCCGAGGCCAGCAGGAATGCCAGCGACTTGCGGACAGCCACATCGTCATCAACCACATGCACGGCCACATCATTCTGCATGCGCCATCTCCTCCCGTGCGACAATTCTTAGCGTGAAGCGGAAAGCGGTTCCCTCGCCCTGCTTCGATACGGCCCAGATCTTACCACCATGCGCTTCCACGATCGTACGGCAGATCGACAGGCCGACACCCATTCCATGCTTCTTGGTGGTCACGAAGGGTTGGAAGAGCTGAGCGGCCACCTCGGGCGCAAGACCAGGGCCGGTATCTTCAACACTCAACTCGACATGTCCCTCGTCCATCACGCGGGTGGCGACCCGGAGTTCCCGACGCTCCGTTTCCTGCATGGCTTCGATGGCATTGCGGATCAGGTTCAGCAGAACCTGCTGGATCTGAATCCGGTCGGCGAGCACGAAGGGCGCCTTGGGATCGAAATCGAAAACGACCCGGACGCCTTGCTCCTTGGCCCCGACAAGCGAGAGGGCACTCGCCTCCTCGATGAGCTTGGGCAGATTCTCGATATGACGCTCACTTTCGCCGCGAGCCACGAATTCGCGCAGATGACGGATCACCTGCCCTGCCCTCAGCGCCTGCTCCCCTGCCTCGTTGACGGCATCCCGGAGCATGGGGACGGTGTCCCCGTCCATCCGTTCAAGGATGCGGCGGCAGCCTTTGAGATAATTGGTGATCGCCGTCAGCGGCTGGTTGATCTCGTGGGCGAGCGTCGAAGCCATCTCACCTAAAGCCGTGAAACGTGACATGTGGACGAGCTCGGATTGAAGCTCCTGTAGACGTGTTTCCGTCTTCTGTCGTTCGGTCAGATCACGAATGAAGCCGGTGAAGTAGCGTATGCCCCCGGAATGCATCTCGCCCACGGCCAGTTCCATAGGAAAGGTCGAGCCGTCCTTGCGCTGACCGACGACGACGCGTCCAACCCCGATGATCCGCCTCTCTCCTGTATTGCGATAGCGCAACATATAATTGTCATGCTGGTCGCGGTACGGGGCAGGCATGAGGATTTTGACATTCTCACCAATGACCTCGTCGGGCTGATATCCGAAGAGACGCACAGCCGTCGCGCTGAAGGACTGAATGCAGGCCTGCTCGTCGATGACCACCATGGCATCCGGAACAGTCTCCAGGATCGACCGCAGATGTGCCTCGCGCGTTTTCAGTGCCTCCTCGGCCATGACCCACTCGGTGATATCCCGTGTGGTCATGGCAATGGCGCCTCTTCCGATATCCGTACCATCAATCGGCGTCATCGTGACAAGGGCCATGAAGGCTGAACCGTCCCTGCGCAGCCGGAGGCCTTGAGCCTCGTGGCGCCCTCTCTCATGGGCGGATTGGAGGTCCTGACGAAGGGTACCAGCACTATCGTCCGGCATGTACAGAATGGAAGCTGAACGCCCAATGACCTCTTCACCGCTCCATCCATGGATATGCTCGGCGCCGCGGCTCCAACCGGCGATGTTCCCATCGGAGTCGAGCACGATGAAAGCGGTATCCGTGACAGCATCGATAAGAAGCGTAGCAATCTTATCGTGGACGGATGGCTGGCTGGGTTTTGAACTTGTCTCTGACACTAAGACCTCACTGCGCAGGACATAGCATAACGATCCCGAGCCGTAATCCACCAGCGCGCATTCCTCACGACATGTCGTCGGGCATGTTAAATCGCCGCCGCCCTTGTAACCGCAGGAATGCTAACTATATTACTTTCTCGGGACCTTGACTTCGAGCTTGTTGGCTCAGCAGCATATTTCTCCGGACGAGCTTCAAGTCCCTCTTGCATTTCGATTCAAAGCCTTTATATCGGCGCCTCCTTTGTGGCGTTGCGCGAGCGGGGCTGCGGGATTTTTCCATCATGGCGGGTGTCCGGGTTGCGGGGCAGCGATGCTCCGGGGCGGGATCCGGCTGGTGCGTGGACCGGGGGCGATCCCGGTCGGTGGCCATGAGCTTTTGCGAGCTCCTCTGGCGGTCTTTTCCAGTCATGGCGGCGGGATTTTTGGTCCTGCGGCAGGTTTGGCGCAGCAACGACACCGTTTCTGCGCGCGGGATGACTTTGTCTCGACTTGGGTTGCGGCAAGAACATCTTCGAACGGCGTCGCGAAAGCTTCAAAAAACTTTCACGAGGCCGGTTGACAGGAATGAGGCCAGCGACTAGATCAGCGTCATCGGCGGCGCGGTTCGGTTCGAACGGCCTGCCCCACGGCCTCAAGAGTTCGATCCTCCTTCGGGACGGGTTGAGCCTCTCGCGGTTGTTTGGTCGTCTCCTCCTGGAGGCGTTTGTTCTTTGACAAGTGAAGAGAGAAGAGAAGCGTAGGCGGCGGTGTCCTTGCGGATCGTTCGATGAACGATCGTGAGAATATCGACCTGTTCTATGCTTTGGTGAGTACACCGCTTCAGTGGCA
>NZ_JBVVAK010000058.1:0-50638 GCF_055792825.1 Microvirga sp. GN3 | reverse complement strand
AGGTCAGCATCTTCAGCTCGAGCCCCGACCAGATCGGTCGCCTCGTCGATCCGCTCGTCAATCAGGTCTGCCGCGTCAACATTAACTGTCAGTGCCAGCGTGGGCCGGATGTGTTTCCGTTTACCGGACGAAAGGACTCAGCCGAAGGGACACTGTCCGTGACCGATGCTCTACGGTCCTTCTCAATCCGTTCGATGATTGCGACCAAGCAGACTGAGCCCAACAAGCAACTGCTCGATGCTATTGTGACGGAGCATAAGTCCAACTTCATCAACACGCGGTTTATTTTCTGAGTTCTGCCGCATTGAAGTGAAACTGAATGCAGCCAATCGTCCGTGCCTGTTCGGAGTGGATCCGACTTCTGGTGCAGCCCGGATGTAAAGACTTGCTCTGCTTGGAGGCAGGACCATGAAGATGCCTTGTTGCATGGATGAGCAGGTTGGTAACCAGGTCTAGATCGGGTAGAGGCGTGTTCGCCGTCTGAGCAAAGATCGCCCATGCCCTTCAAGGCCAATGCCGCTCGCCGTCACCGCATCCCGAAGCAGCGGCACCGGGTGACGAATTGGGCCGAGTACGATGGGGCTCTGCGCCAGCGCGGAAGCCTCACGGTGTGGTTCACCGAGGAAGCCGTCGCAGCTTGGCGGGCTGAGCCCCGCACGACACGCGGTGGTCAGCCGCATTACTCAGCGCTGGCGATCAGGACCGCGCTAACGTTACGAGCAGTGTTCCGCTTGGCCTTGCGCCAGACCGAAGGGCTGATCGGCTCCATTCTCCAGCTCCTGGGCCTTGATCTTGCCGTGCCGGATCACTCGACCCTGAGCCGCCGTGCTGAAACGCTGGAGGTGCCGAGATCAGCTCCGAGCACGGGACCAGTGCACCTGCTGGTCGACAGCACAGGCCTGCGACTGTGCGGACCCGGCGAGTGGCTGGCCGAGAAGCATGGAACCCGGAGACGGCGGTCCTGGCGCAAGCTGCACATCGGGGTGGATGCCGAGACCGGGCAGATCCTCGCCTCAGAGCTGACGACCAGCGATGTCGATGATGGCTCACAGGTCGGGCCCTTGCTTGAGCAAGTGAAAGGCTCTCTTGCCTCTCTGACAGGCGATGGAGCCTACGATCAGGCCGGCGTCTACGGCGCCGTCATCCAGCGCCATCCTGAGGCTGAGGTCATTGTTCCACCACGATCAACGGCGGTGCTGAGCGAGGATGTGGCAACCGCTCCGACCCAGCGCGATCGGCATCTCCAAAGCATCACGGAGCATGGACGCAGGGGTTGGCAGAAGCGGTCCGGGTACACGCGTCGTGCCCTGGTGGAGGCCGCCATCAGTCGGCTGAAACGAGTGGTTGGAGATGCACTGCGCTCACGGACGGAACACCGCCGCGCGACCGAGGTCGCCATCGCCGTTCATGCCCTGAATCGCATGCTCGAGCTTGGGCGCCCGAAGCTCGTCCGCATCGCTTGAATTCGGGCTACGGGTGCATTCAGTGCGTGCACAATCCGATCCGTGCAACACAGCCCTAAAAATTACCATAGACGATGAGACGGGCCGCCGAATGCGTGAAGGTGAGCATACACTCCGGGCGAGAAAGGTGAGTAAAGAGGCACTCACGCCCGCACCGGAGTCTAAGCATTAGTGCGACTGAGGTACCCATTGTCGAACACTGCTCACGGCAGATTGCATTCGGTAGGGTTCTGATTGCGGTCGCCGGAAATGGGCCTTCAACAAGGTTGCTGATCCCAGCTTAACGCCCGATAGAGTGCCAATAGACGCTGTAAAGCCCTATTCATCACGCAACGCGTTTCACCCGGACCTCCGCAGTAGGTACTTATGTTGTCCCGACAGGACAAGCTGTCCATTCTGATTGTGAATGGTGACTGAAGTCGTCACCCTTCCTTTATCGTCCATAGGCTCGAGTTTGATAATCTCGAGTGCGGGGTAGAGTGTGTCGCCAGCATGAACTTCGGCCAAGAATTTCACAGATACCTCAGCGAACGCAATAAAAATCGGGCCGAACGTGTGTGGGAGCAACGTTGCCCCAGGTGCTGAGAAAGCGAGGACTTGTAGACCGTGTACAACCGGTGCCGGATGTCCATGGCGCGCAGCATACAGGGCGTCGTAATGGATCGGGTGGTTGTCGCAGGAGACGGTCTGGAACGCCGCAGCATGGGCGGATGTCAGAGTCCGGCTCGGCGCACGAAAAACCTGTCCGACCTCTAACTGATCAAACGTCTTTGTTGGAACAATCTCCCACTCGGAAGGGTCGAAGATGAAGGACATGGATTACCTCATTCACAGAATTCATGGCTCCCGTAAACCACTTTCATGTCTGACACCGAATTCGTCCATACATACGAGAAAATAGTTGTGTCGGATCATTGTGCGCCTACGATCAAGCATCAAGCCAGATCTGGCCGATCAAGATGATACGCAGCATGGGCATCGATCACGGGTCCATCACAGTACGTGAGGAAAAGGCTGTCTAGGCCCGGCCGCGGAGTGGCATTCTATGAGCTATTCTCTCCTTGAACCGATCAGATTTGCACTCGCACTTTTTGCCACACAGCCTGATCACAGTTTTAAGGTTTGTCGGGCGTTGGGTGCCGATGTTAGGGCGTTTGATAACGCGGCGGCGGTCTTCCGCTTTCCGGCAGACGCATCAATATCGGCCACTAAGGTGAGTAACGGGCACATCATACCGGATGTGCAGAAGAAGGGTCCTGAATTGGCTTAGTCCCCGCCCAGCCATGTTCACGGTCTGAGCCCCAGCGCATTACCTATCAATTCAAGTCGGAGCAAATTGTGCTACATCACAAAGTAGTCGGAGCCTGGCGGGGCGTCGCAATCGAAGTCGCTGCTTGGGACGGTGTAGCTGCCGCCGTTGATCTGTCCTGCGCCTGTATGTTCACTCGTGAAGTGCGCGGTACTGCGCCGGCGGGTGGCTTAAAACATTTGGACAAACTGCTGGGAGGATGCTTGACTCGATTTCGTCGAGACGGCTACTTCGCCGGCCACGAAGGCGAGACGCTATTGATCAGCCGCCCACCTGCTGGAATTCAGTCCAAAGAGATTCTTGTGATCGGGCTAGGCGACCCAGGAGATTGGAGCCCTTCAACGATGAAACGGGCCGCGGCAACTGCTGCTCGATGCGCGATCCAACAGCGGGTCCGGAGCGTCGCTTTCGCGCCTAGCATGCTCGACAGCGGACTCACTCCCACCATGACGGCCGATGTTGCACTCAAGATGCTATCAGGTGTGATCGCTGCGATCGATGTACATGCCAAACTTGTCGAGCTAGACCTAGCGTTAGACACCCGTCCCGCTCGATGGGTGTTTGACGCAGGATCAGAGCGCTTTGAAAATGCGGCTGACCAATTTCAGTCAATCCTGATGTCATATCCACACGTCGCCGGTTCTTCCGTTCGCCAACCCTGATTCCTCCTAAGTCACTGGGCTTTACTCATGCAAGACATGCCGCCTCCTGCCGCCATCACTACCCAGGAATTGCGTATCGTTGATGCACAGGGCCATCCACGCCTGATCCTCTCCGCCGAAGGCGGCTTACCTTCGATCATTCTATTGCGCCAGAATGGGACACGAGGCGCCACGGTGACGCTGGATCAGGCCGACCGCCCATCGTTGTTGCTGGCAAATCCTGATCCGTCTGGTCCTACAGCAGTGCTTGAGATCGATGACAAGGGCACACATTTGAAATTGGATCGGCCAGGCGGCGCGTCCTCATACCTTTTCCTCAACAATATGGGTGGATCAGGTATCGTGTTGAGCGATGAAGATAGCAAGCGTCGCGCCAGCGCGGTTCTCGCACCCGACGGGAGCCTCGTGTTAGAAGGGATTGGCGATCCGGCAAACGAATCATCCAAGCCTTAACTGGGTTTGAGGTCCTCAGTCGTAGTGGATCTTCCTGACGCAAGCGCCTCACAACAGTTGTTGGTCGCGTGGGTATCAAGGGGCTTCATGTACCTGCGCTCACATGACTCCCATGATGATCTCGGCCGTCAGACCATGAGCTTTGGAAACTCGCGTGAGGATGGGTGAAGTGCCATCGGTGCCCCTTGAAAACGCACTGGTCGCAGAGGCGGCATAAAAGATTAAAAGGCGGTCATGGCAACGACCTGTTTGCTCTGCTTGATGGCATTCAGGATTATCACCAGCCGTCGTAATAGCGCGGCCCATAGTAGGGTCGATCATAGCCGTAATCATAGGTTCTGACGACCCGACGTGGGCGATAAACAGGGCGCGGCTCGTCATAATAGCGCACCACACGCCGCTCCCGATAAACCGGTCTGGCGTAGTATCTGTCGTCATAGCCATACCGGTACGCCGTGACTGGTGCGGCATAGCCATAAGGGCCTGGAGCCGCATAGGCTTGAGACGCAGCCCCTGCGATGATGGCTCCGGCGGCCAGACCTACGACGCCGGCCGCGACTGCAGCCCCGGCTCCGCGCCTGGAACGAGCCTCGGCATCGGATGCCGAGAAGCTGCCGAGGGCCAGGACGCCTGCTGCGGCAAGAATTGCGACCTTACGCATCTTTAGTCTCCAGAAGAGTTCCGGGTCTGAGAACGCAAAACACCGATTGGCACTGATTACATCACCGTCACGCTGAATATCGTCTGAACCAAAGTATCTTGTTCTGTTCAGTCACAGATCAGCGTAGTGCCAAGAGGAGGGAGTGGGAGCTCTGCGCCTGGTCCGCGCTTCGAGCAGTCTTGGACACAAGGTCCCACCTCCTGTGACTTGGTACCGAAGGTTGACGCTTTGCGGCGGAAGCGCAAAGCCTCGATTTAGCAACATAGACTTGAAATTTAATGGGGTTACGATCAGCGACGGTGTTAACCCCGCCGTACTTTGATCGCGCAAGCAAAGTCATCCGCGCATTGGCAGGCGGCTCGGGGTCGGCGATCGATACTGGTTCATCGCCCGATGACCGTCCGCTATGGCTGGCCGTGATGTTGTGTGGACCCGCGTATGATCAGTTCCGGTGCAGTGATCCGGGTTGTGATCGGCACACCAGCATTTGAGATCTGGTCGAGGAGCAGGCGAGCCGCTTCGGCGCCCATCTCCTGGTGCCGGATCCGCACGGAGGTCAGGGGAGGGTGGACCATGTCCATCAACGGCATGTCATTGTGACCCACCACGGAGACGTCCTCAGGACAAGTCAGCCCGCGGGCCCCTAACTCTTGGTACAGGCCAAGCGCCAAAAGATCATTGCCTGCCGCAACAGCCGTCACATCGGGGAAGCGATCCAGCAGCGTTGCCGCTGCCGCCTTGCCCGCCTCCCGGGTGTAGGTTGCCGCTGAGACGACAGCGCTGGCGTCGAGCCCTGCCGCCTGCATGGCCTGGCAAAACCCTTGCAGGCGCAGGAGACCGGTTGAGAGGTTTTGAGGCCCGGCCAGATGCCCGATGTGGCGGTGCCCGAGGCCGACCAGGTGCTCGACCGCCAAGCGCATGCCGTTCACATCATCCGAGATCACGGACGGTGCCCGGCTACGGGCCTCGGCACGATTGACCAGCACGGTGGGAACACCCGCCTCGAGGCAGCGGCTCAGGACCGGATCGTCGTCGTGCTGGACCGTCGCGAGCACGAGACCCTCGACCCGGCGCCCGATCAGCTGGTCGACGACCTCGAGCTGGCGGTTCACATCCGTGCCGACATTGGCAATCAGGGCCGAGTAGCCGTTGGCCGAGAGGGTTTCCTCGATCCCGCTCAGGATCGGGGCAAAGACAAGGTTAGCCATGTCGGGAACCGCAATGCCAATGAGGCGGGACCGCTTCGTGCGAAGCCCCGCCGCCAGAACGTCACGGCGGTAGCCGAGTCTCCGGGCCGCAGCCTGGACCCGCTCCACCACCTCCGGGGCGACAAGGTGGGCCGCAGCCGGATTCAGGGCACGAGAGGCCGTCGAGCGATGGACACCGGCGGCATCGGCCACAGACTGCAGGGTCGCGGGCAGGCGGGTCGTCTCGTTCACGGTGGCTCGAACCTCAACACTCGGCAACGTCATAGCTCCATTTCGTCGCATCGCAAACCAGGGAGCACAACCCACTTGACTGCCTGCAATCGATTGCACTACAAGTTTGCAATCGATTGTGCAATCGATTGCAAAAGGGAGGAGCGCTATGACCGCTCAACACGCCGCGCTAGCCTCACAAGCCTCGGGCCCATCCAGCATCATCACCGACGAGCGCTCGATCACCGATATCGTCATCGCCGCCATGGCGGGAGCCGATAACGAAAGGCTGCGCCAGATCGCCGAGGCCTTCGTCCGGCACATGCACGCCTTTGCCCGCGAGGTGCACCTCACGGAGGAGGAGTTCGACCTCGGCATCGAGTTCCTGAACCGCATCGGCCAGGCGAGCCACGACCTCCACAACGAGGCGATCCTGTTCTCGGATGCGATCGGCTTCTCGACCCTGGTCTGCCTGCTCAACAACGGCCAGAACGGCGCGACCGAGACAGCGTCCGCCCTGCTCGGGCCATTTTGGCGGATGAACTCGCCGCATACGGAGAACGGGGGCTCCATCGTCCGCTCCCCCACGCCCGGTCCGGCCCTCTTTGCCGATTGCCGCGTCACTGATCCCAAGGGGCAGCCGCTGGCGGGTGTTGAGATCGACGTCTGGCAGGCTTCGCCCGTCGGACTCTACGAGAACCAGGATGCCACCCAGTGCGAGATGAACCTGCGGGGTAAGTTCACGACCGACCAGGACGGCCGCATCTGGTTCCGGTCCGTGAAACCGGCAGGTTATCCGGTGCCGACCGACGGGCCCGTTGGCGACCTGCTCCGCGCCCAGAAGCGCCATCCCTATCGTCCGGCGCACCTGCACTTTCTCGGTTTCAAGCCCGGCTACAAGACCCTGATCACGCAGGTGTTCGTCGACGATGATGAACGCCTGGAAAGCGACGTCGTCTTCGGCGTCACCCGCCACCTGATCGGCAATTTCCAGCCAGGGGAGGGGGCTGCACCCGCGGCCGACGTGACCGGCCCCTGGTATCGGCTCGACTACACGTTCGTGATGGAGCCGGGCGAGGCCAAGCTGCCCAAGCCTCCGATCAAGTGAAGCCAACACCACGCCCAATCCAACGAGGTCCAGCCATGTCATCAGCAACTGCCATCACGGCGGAGTCCAGCTCTGCACCCGAGCCGCGCCGTCCAACCTATCCACGATCCCTGGAGGGCAAAGTTGCCCTGGTTGTCGGCGGAGCTGGCGCGATTGGCGCCGCCACCAGCCGCATGCTCGCCCAAGCGGGCGCCACTGTTGTCGTGACCCACATGACAACCGAGCGGGACACGCAATCGGCGACGGCGCTCGTCGCTGAGCTCGGGGACCGTCATACGGCCTACCCGGCGAATGTCGCCGACACATCCACCCTGCTTGCCTTGCAGGAGCAAATCGAGGCCCGCTACGGTCGGCTCGACATTCTGGTCAATGCGGCCGGGTTCACCAAGCCGGTGCCGCATGCCGATCTGGAGGCGCTCACCGACGAATTCATCGACCAGATGTTCCAGGTGAACTGGCGCGGCCAGTTCGCAGCCATCCGCACCTTCGCGCCCCTGCTCAAGGCCTCGGGTGACGGGCTGGTGGTGTCGATCTCCTCGATTGCCGCGTTCACGGCGGTCGGGTCGTCGATCGCCTACTGCGCCGCCAAAGCGGGCATCGACGTGATGACGAAGGCGCTCGCGCGGGTGCTGGCGCCGGAGGTCCGCGTGCTGGCGGTATCGCCGGGTGTGGTCGACACCAACTTCGTTCCGGGCCGCGGGGCGGATTTCAACGAGAAGGTGTCGAACTCGACTCCGCTCAAGCGCATCGCCGAAGCGGAGGACATCGCTGCCGCCATCACCGCCTGCGCCACGATGCTCGGCTACTCGACCGGACACACGATCCAGGTCGACGGCGGCCGGGCTCTCTGAGGCAGGAGGCCGTCATGCGCTCGCCCCGCGACAAGGTTTTCATCACCTGCGCCGTCACCGGCAATCTGACCACGCCCGATCAGACACCGCATCTGCCGATCACGCCGGAGGAGATCGCGGATGCGGCGCTGGAGGCCGCCGAGGCCGGCGCCGCCGTCGTCCACCTTCATGTTCGCGATCCCGAAACCGGCAAGCCCTCGATGGCGCTCGAATACTACCGAGACGTCGTCGAGCGCATTCGGGCGAGAAACACTCAGCTCGTCCTGAATCTCACGACTGGTCCCGGAGGACGCTTCGTGCCCTCCGAGGATGATCCGAAGGTCGCTGGGCCTGGCACTACGCTCCTGAACCCGGAGAAACGCGTCGAGCATATTGCGGCCCTCAGACCCGACATCTGCACGCTCGACCTCAACACAATGAACTCCGGCAAAGAGGTCGTGATCAACACGCCCGGGAACGTGCGGCGGATGGCTCAAGTGATCAACGGCGCCGGCGTCAAACCTGAGATCGAGCTGTTCGACTCGGGCGACATCGCCCTGATGCACGACCTGCTCAAGGACGGGACGCTCGCTGGCCCGGTGCTGTGCTCCTTCGTCATGGGCGTGCGCTACGGCTTCCAGCCGTCCCCGGAAACGGTGCTCTACGCCCGCAGCCTCCTGCCGGCCGATAGCCAGTTCACAGCGATCGGGATCGGACGGACGGCCTTCCAGAGCGTGGCGCTCTCATATCTCGCCGGCGGGCACGTGCGTGTCGGCCTCGAAGACTCCGTCTATCTGGATCGCGGCGTGCTGGCTCCGTCGAACGCCGCCATGGTCGAGAAGGCCCGCCGGATCGTCGAGGACCTCGGAGGGCAGATCGCCTCACCGCGGGACGCCCGGGACATCATCGGTCTGCCGACCCGTCTGGCCGACGCAAAGCACGTCGCCTGAACCAGCCAACACATCCAAAGGAGGTCCCTGTGACCGCTGCATCCCTCTCGTCAGCCCCAATCTCCCCGCCGACGCTCGAAGCAACGTGCCTGCGTCTCAATGCCAAGGCCCCTGACGCAGGCAATGTCGCCCCTTGCATCGAACGGGTTCGTCTCTCGTGGAGCCAGCCCGACGATGTCCTCGTCGAGATCAAGGCCGCGGCCGTCAACCCATCCGACGTCAAGGCCGCGATCGGCCTGATGCCCTATGCCGTCTTTCCGCGTACGCCCGGCCGTGACTTTGCCGGCGTGGTGGTGGAGGGCCCAGCTGACCTTGTTGGCAAGGAGGTGTTCGGCTCCTCCGGCGATCTTGGAATCCGCCGCGACGGAACGCATGCCACCCACCTCGTAGTGGAGGCCGACGCGGTCGTCGAGAAGCCTGCAACGATCAGCCTGCAGGAGGCAGCCGGGATTGGCGTGCCGTTCGTGACGGCTCTGGAAGGCTTCCGTCGCTCGGGTTTGCCCAAAGCTGGTGAAACGGTGCTGGTGCTGGGCTTGAACGGCAAAGTGGGGCAAGCGGCCACCCAGATCGCCACGTGGCGTGGCGCTCGCGTGATTGGCGTCGTGCGCAGGCCTGAAGACTACGAAGGCCACGCGAATGGGCCTGTCGAGGTCATTGACTCCTCATCGACCGATGTCGCGGCTCGTGTGAAGGAGCTGACCAACGGCAAGGGCGCTGACATCGTCTTCAACACCGTCGGCGATCCCTACTATCAGGCCGGCACGGCATCGCTCGCCAAGCTCGGGCGGCAGATCTTCATCGCGGCGGTGAACAGGATCGTCGAGTTCGACATCTTCGCCTTCTACCGCGGCCGGCACACCTACGTGGGCATCGATACCCTCGCCCTGTCCTCGGTTGAGACTGCGGACGTTCTGCGCGAACTCGCGCCAGGTTTCGCAAGCGGTCACCTGAAACCGTTCCCGGTCAAATCCAACGGAATCTACGCACTGGAGGATGCCGCCGAAGCCTACGTGAAGGTCACGGGGTCCTCCCGCGATCGGATCGTCCTGGTTCCGAGCCGGTGAGGTGGCCCGATGAACATCGTCCGCTTTGACGCCGCCCCCGAATACCAAGCGCCCGGCCACAACCTGATGCGGATGGTCCGCCTGCAGGGGCGGGAGGCCGGGCCTGCGGAAACTCTCTGGCTCGGGGTCTCCACCATCGAGCCCGGCGGCGGCACCACGCTCGACGCTTCGGGCCTGGAGAAGATGTACGTCGTCCTCGACGGCGAGGTCACGATTTCGAACGGCCACGAGCAGGCGGTGCTCCGCCCATGGGACTCGTGCCGCATCGCACCGAACGAGGGGCGGGCCCTCAAGAACAACACCAACCGGCCCGCCACCATCCTGCTCGCCATGCCGCTCCAGACGGCACCGGCGTGACGCCGAACGGTCACTAAGGGAGGTACCTATGAACCGTCGTGGTTTTCTGACAGCTGCTATCCTTGTTGCAAGTACCGCGTTCACGAGTATTTCGGCCTTCGCCCAGTCCACCGGTCCTGCACAGTCCTATCCAAGCCAGCTGGTCAGGATCGTGGTTCCATTCTCCGCCGGCAGCATGACCGACATTCTGGCCCGCGCCATTGCCGAGAAGCTCTCCGTGCGGTGGAAGCAGCAGGTGATCGTCGAGAACCGGCCCGGCATTGCGGGCACGGCGAGCGTTGCCAAGGCGCCACCGGACGGCACCACGATCATGCTGACGTCGAACGGGCACACCGTGATCGGTGCCATGAACCGCACCCTGAACTTCGATCCGCTGAACGACTTCGTCGGCGTGACGCAGGTCGCATCGATGCCGTCGATCCTGGTGGCTCCGTCCGGTGGGCCTGTACAATCGCTAAAGGATCTGGTCGAGGCGGCCCGATCCAAGCCGGGAGCCCTCAACTACAGCTCGGCCGGGCTGGGGAGCGCCACGAACATCGCGGCCGAGGTGTTCCGGCAGGCCACCAAAACAGACCTGGTGCATGTCCCCTACAAGGGCATGCCCGAATCCCAGACGGCCATCCTTCGCGGCGACTCCGCCATGGGTTTCACCTTCTTCAATGTGGGTGGCGACCTGATCCAGGCCGGCAAGATGCGGGCCCTCGCGGTGACGGGCACCAAACGCATGCCACAACTGCCTGATGTCCCGACCTTTGCGGAAGCGGGAGTGCCCGACTTCAACTACGACGCATGGTTCGGGGTTCTGATGCCGGCGGCGACGCCGAAGCCGATCGTCGCCAAGGTCGGCAAGGACATCGCCGAGATCGTCAGCGCGCCCGATATGAAGGCTCGCTTCGAGGCACAGGGCGTGTATCTGGTGTCGTCCTCGCCGCAGGAGTTTGACCGCGTCTTACGGAGTGACGCTGATCGTTTCGGCAAGCTCTATCAAAAGACCCCGGGGTAACTGAGCGACGAGGTCAGCGCGCGCCTCTGAATGAACGGGCGAGCGCAACGCCTTAAGACCCGCGGCCTGCCGGGGCAGCCGGCCGATACGAATGAGACGACAACACGAACACCGCGACGGCCGGGAAGCCGCCCGTCTCACCCCAGAGAAACGTCCGGACAACTGCTTCAGCATCGCCTCCCGAGGGACGCGTGATGGAGATCCTTGACCCAAGGAGGGTGCAATGGCCACCGCCACCACGACATCGGCACCAACACGGAAGCCGTACTATAAGATCCTCTACGTACAAGTCCTCATCGCAATCGCGATCGGAATTATGGTCGGTCATTTCTGGCCAACGATTGCCGTGGAATTGAAGCCTCTCGGCGACGGCTTCATCAAGTTGATCAAAATGGTGATTGCCCTCGTGATCTTCTGCACCGTCGTGTCCGGCATATCCGGCATGGAAAGCATGAAGAAGGTCGGGAGCATCGGCGGCAAGGCACTGATCTACTTCGAAGTTGTCTCGACGCTCGCCCTCGCGATCGGCCTGGTGGTCGGAAACTGGCTTCGGCCCGGTGCCGGCTTCAATGCCAATCCGGCCACCCTCGATGCCAAGGCCGTCATGACCTATGCCGGCAAGGCGCAGGAGCAGACCGTCACCGAGTTCCTGCTGAACGTGATTCCAAACACCGTCATGGATGCGTTTGCAAAAGGCGACATCCTGCCCGTGGTGCTGATCTCGCTCCTGTTCGGATGCGTGCTGGCGCGGCTCGGCGACCGAGGCAAACCGGTCAGGGACGTGATCGATGCGGCGAGCAGCCTCGTCTTCGGCGCAATCAACATCATCATGAAGCTCGCCCCGATCGGGGCGTTCGGGGCGATGGCCTTCACCATCGGCCGCTACGGCATCGGCTCGCTCGGTCCGCTCGTCAAGCTGATCGGCACCTTCTATCTGACCTCCCTCATCTTTGTCCTGGTCGTGCTGGGCGGCATTGCACGGGCTGCCGGCTTCAGCATCTTCCGGTTCCTAGCCTACATCAAGGAAGAGATCCTGATTGTGCTGGGCACCAGCTCGTCCGATTCGGCCCTGCCATCCCTGATGGAGAAGCTGGAGCGGCTCGGCTGCTCGAAGCCGGTCGTCGGGCTCGTTGTGCCCACCGGCTACGTGTTCAACACCGACGGTACCAGCATCTACATGACCATGGCGGCCCTGTTCGTGGCCCAAGCCACCAACACGGACCTGACGCTGACGCAGCAGTTGGCCATCTTCGCCGTCGCCATGCTGACCTCGAAAGGCGCGAGCGGCGTGACCGGCGCCTCCTTCATCGCCCTTGTCGGAACGCTCTCGGTGGTGCCCACGATCCCGGTGGCCGGAATGGCCCTGATCCTTGGCATCGACCGCTTCATGAGCGAGGCCCGGGCGCTGGTGAACATGATCGGCAACGGTGTCGCCACGGTGGTGATGGCCCGATGGGAGGGAGAGCTCGACCCGGCTCGCATGAATGCCGTGCTGCGCGGCCGTGCCAGAGACGACGACCCCGTGACGGTCCAAGACGCAGAACCGATCACACCCCGATCCGCCCCGTCGCCTGTCCAGCAGGTTGCCTGACGGGAACGGCCGCGGAGCCCTCGGTGGTCGTGGGACCGTCGAGGGCAAACGACCGAAGCTCTCAAGGAACCAATTGATGCCGATCTACAGCCTCGAAGGAACCGCTCCTGAACTTCCGCACCCGCAGAGATACTGGATTGCGCCAGATGCGCACGTGATCGGCCGCGTCCGGCTGGGAGTTGACGTCAGTGTCTGGTTCGGGGCAGCGATCCGTGGCGACAACGAATGGATCGAGATCGGTGCCTGCACGAACATTCAGGATGGCGCGGTGCTCCACACGGACATGGGATACCCACTCACGATTGGCGAGGATGTCACGGTTGGGCACCATGCCATTCTGCACGGCTGCTCCGTCGGCTCAAACACGCTGATCGGTATGGGAGCGACGATCCTCAACGGAGCCCGGATCGGCGCCAACTCGATCGTGGGCGCGAACGCCCTTGTGACCGAGGGCAAGGAATTCCCGGACAGGTCCTTGATCGTCGGCTCGCCGGCGAAGGTCGTGCGCTCACTTGATGCCGATGCCATTCAACGTCTGCGTTCGAGTGCAGCCCGCTATGTCGAGAACGGCCGCCAGTACATGGGGGAACTTGTGCGTATCGACGAAGCACTCGCGAAAATATGACGAGTGCCGCAGCGTTCCTCGTCGGATTCAAGTGGGTCTGACGCCCACGCATCGCGCTCGGCTCCCGGGCCAAGCAGCCGACGGTGTGCCCTCAACTGGCTGTTCGGGCGAGCCGATCCTTCATCAGAGGAAAAGCGGCAGATAAAGCACGCCAACTGTCCCGGTGAGCACGAGTACAGCAGTGATGGTGGCTGCCAGCGAGCCTTGGTCATTGTTGCGGTCCATGGCTGTTCTCTCGGGATTCCGCTGTCATCAACCAGAACCGGCGCGATATCGAGGCTCACACCGGAGTGGCTCAACGAGCGCCGGGGGCGCGATGATGCCAAAGGTGAAAGACGCAGTGCAGGCGAGCATGACAGGGCATCTCATCACACACGACGGGATGATCGTGTGCAGGGCGTTCAGTATCGTGGTTGAAACCCGTCCGTGGTGAGGTTCCGCACCCGCCTCCGCGGACCATCAAGCCGCCGGGCGTCAGGCCCGGCCGCGAGCCGTCCGCGGACGGACATCCTTGGGCGTACCCCAACGCTGGAGGAACCGCATTGGGATGCTGTAGGCGCCCGGGCCGCTGACGAAGTAGAACAGCAGGCCGCCAATGATGGCGAGGTTCTTGAAGAACTGGGTCTGCTGGGCCGCCTGGGCCTCCGCCGGGAACGTCCAGAAGCTATGGCTGATCAGGGTCGCGACCACCGTGAAGGCGATCAGCAGCAACGCCGTGAGGTGCGGGAACACGCCGAGCACGAGGGCAATCGGGCTGATGATCTCGGCGGCGACGCCGAGCGTCGCCAGGAGTTCGGGGAACGGCACGCCCTTTCCGGCCAGCGATGCGGCAAAGCCGGACAAGCCGAACAGCTTGCTGATGCCGGCTGGGAGGAAAAGGGCAGCAACGGCCAGGCGTGCGGCGAGCAGCGCCGCATCATTGGTGCGAGCGAACATGGCATTCTCCGTTGTGGACATTAAGCAATGATCCCGGGAAGTTCCTTGAAAATGGGCCGCCTCGCGAGGGGCGGCCCGAAGTGTTCGAGAGAAGAGCTTTGGAGTGTCGTTGCTAGCGACGGGGTCCGCTGACGACGCCAAAGTTATGAGTTCGCCGATACGATAAAACAAGCTGCGCCAGGCTGTTGCGGCGCAAGCCAGCGATTGCACGGGCGCAGATCACAAATCCGTCAGGAGCGGGATGAGCCTCTCGAGCGCGATCAGGCTTGGGGCGGACTGCCGTTCCAAGCCCGCGTCAGCAGATCTCGTAGCCCACTTTCCTCCAGCGGGCGCGGATTCCAGTAAGGAGCCGCTAGCGCTGTCTGGACAGCCTGCTCGATGCCGTCCGCCGGCATACCGATGTCGCGCAATGCCCGTTTGGCTCCCAAGCGCCCTGCCAACTCGAACAAGCCTTGTGCGGCGTCTGCCGCCCCCAAGGCCCGCGCGATCCGCTCAATGGCGTCGGGGACCGCCGGTGCGTTGTACGCGACCGCGTGCGGCAGGACGATGGTGTGGGTCTCCGCATGCGGCAGGTCGAAGGAGCCGCCCAGAACGTGACAGAGCTTGTGATGCAGGGCCATGCCGACTGCCCCGAGGCATGCCCCGCACAACCAGGCGCCATAAAGCGCATCCCATCGCGTCGCGCGATCCTGAGGATCGTCCTTGATCCGCGGCAGGGCCCGAGCGAAGGCCCTGAGACCCTCCTCGGCCATCAGCGAGATCACTGGATTGCGTTCCTTGGAATAGAGTGCCTCGACCGCATGGGCCATGGCGTTCATTCCCGACGTGGCGGCGATGGATGCAGGCAGACCCATGGTGAGGTCGACATCGTAGATGACGACCTCCGGCAGGACCTTCGGCGTGCGCTGCGTGGTCTTCACGCCATCCTTGGTCTCTCCCAGGATTGGCGTCATCTCCGATCCGGCGTAGGTGGTCGGCACCGCGATTTGCAGCAGATCGGTCCGCAGGGCGATGGCCTTGCTAAGGCCGATGGTCGATCCCCCGCCAATGGCCACTACGGCATCCACGCCGGCACCCCGAACCACCTGCAATGCGACTTCGGTGACTTCAACCGGGGTGTGCATGACTGCACCGGCATGAACACCGGCGGACAGATTCCCGAGCAGGGCGGCAATTTCATGCGCCAGCGCTTCGCCACGTCCTGGCGTGGAGAGGACAAGGACCCGTCGCACTCCCAGGCGCTCGGCCTCGGCCCTGATCTGTCCGATGGTACCCTGTCCGAACACCACACGGGAGGGAAGGGTCTCATAGACGAAGGGTTGCATCGTCAAACCTCCTCGAGAAGTCAGGTTGCGTCCGGACACCGAGCTGCAATCTCGTTACCGCGGGCGTCTGCCTTTGCTTATCATAAAGCGAGAGCAGGTGCTGGCGGCGGCCCTGAACGCCACCCGTGCCCCGACTGGCCCATCCGCTCGCCAACGTGAAAGAGCTCTGCCATGTACTTGCGATCGAACTCCGACCGAGCGACGTTCGCAAAATCCGGCGGAATCGAGGTAAACAAGGCGTTTGCGTTGGTCTCGCCGGCGATCCGATCCAGTCTCCGCAAATCGGCTAGGCCCTGATACTTGGTCATGGTCGAGATGGATCGGATCGCAAGTGGAAACGCTGCATCCTCGGTGGGTTTGTAATCGGGCGTGAGCTTGCCATTCCGGATCACGTAGAGGGTTCGCTCTCTCGCACGGCCAAACGCCAGTTGCTCGAAGCGCGTGAAGCGTGTCCGGGGTGGCGCGAAAAAGAGTTGAGCCGTGACGCCACCGTCGACATTCAACTCGTCGTAGACCCGTCCATTGGCATTCACCTGTATTCGCACAGGAGGGAAAACCCCGGGGATCGCACTCGATGCGAGCAGAACCCGCACAATGAGATCCCGACGATCAGGCTGCTGGCTCGCCGCGATCGCCGAAAGATCCCAGATAACGGGACGCTGTGCGTCAATATTGGTGGTCTGCACGAGGAGGCGGCGCCCTATCGAATACTCCCGTGCGATCGCATCCAGGACATCATCCGTCATGTAGTGCTCGATCAATCGCCTCAGTGGGGTTGTGTCGTACAGCGACGAGCCAAGCAATCCGAGGAGGCCACGATCAATGACGAGGTCGCTGTCGCCGTACTTCGTGTACAGGTCCTTCAGAACGCTGTCATACTGGGACCCGAGGAAGGCGAACGGCGCCGCCAGGGCACCTGTCGAGACGCCTGTCACCACCTCGAACTGAGGACGCCGTCCGCTGGAGGTCCATCCAGTGAGGAAGCCAGCGGCATAGGCGCCATCGCCGCCGCCCCCGGAGATGGCCAGAAAGTCGGCCTTCCTGGTGCTGGCTGCCCGTTCTCCAGCGAGAGCAGCAGCCCTAACCTGACGGTATTGCCGGTGGATGACGGCCTCGATCGTCGGTGTGACCTCGTCGCCCCAGAAGCGGATATCGCCATGACCGGCGACACGAGCCCCCTCGAGCTGCGGTTCCGGTACGGCCGTGCGATCGCTTGTGGCCACGCACCCACTCATCATCGCCGCGAGGGTCACGATGAAAGCCACGCGGGCTGGAACGCCATAGATCACGTCTGGACTCCCGGATAGTGCTTCGCTTGAGGTTTATTCTAAACGAGCAACCTGCCTCTAGAATTTAAGGACGGTCTCGAACCCGACGAAGTGAGCCGTCTTGGACGGGCCGGTGTCCTTGATGAACTGTCCCGGCACGAATACCGAATAGGCAAGTTCGGCGCTGAACCACCGGGTGGGCTCCCACCCGAGGACCACATCCGCTTGGGTTCCGATGTAACGGGCTTGGCTGTTATCCGACGGCCGCACCAGACCGCCGGCACTATCATAGATGCCGTCACCCAGGCTCTCCCGCCAATAGAACACCGCTGCTCCCGACAGCGTCCACTGATCATTGAGGTGGAGGGTCAGGTTAGGATGGAGATCGATCAGATTGTATGGCCCGATCAGGCCGATCTCACCGAAGTATTTCCCTCTCGGAAACAGAGCATTGAATGTCTGTAGGTTCGGATCGTTCGGATTGCGGTCGCCGCTGACGATGTTGGCCCTCAGGCCGACCCGCGGGCTGAGGGTCAGGTCCGTGAACGTGTAGCCGGTGTCGGAGGCGACCGACCAGGCGCGGATGTTGCCGCCGTCGAAGCTGCCGAATTGGAGCATCCCCTCGAAGTTCCAGTCCCAGCCCTGCGCTGAGCCGAAGAACCGGCTGCCGAGCGTGTGCCGCACCTCATCGCCAGCACCTTGGTTGAACACCGCATCGGTGTTGCGATAGCGAATATAGTAGAGGTCGAGCCCGGATGTCGGGCTGATCTCCTCCAGGGTGCGGGTGGCGTAGACCGACCACAGCGACCGCTCCTCGTTGAAGCGGTCGTTGAAGCTGTCGACTTTGTTCCGCACCGGTCGGGCATAGAACGTATCGACCCGCCAGGGACCCGCTTCGACGGATGCCAATCCTGCGTCGAACGAGCGGAGCACGTTGGGACCGTACCGCAGACTGATCAGCCGCTCCGACCCGTAGGACAGCAGTTGGCGTCCGCCTCGCAGGGTCAGATTGGCGTCCTCGCCCAGCGGCAGCTTGAGTTCGCCGAAGCCTTGAAGGAACTCGAGCCCGGTCTCATCGACGCCGGTAACCGGGGTTTCCTTGCCCGTAGCCCAAGCCCCGATCATCTGACCGAAAAGGCGCACATTGGGCCCGAGATGCAGGTCGGCATAGGGCAGCACCCGGTACCATTGGTAATTCTCGACCGGGACCTCGCCCCAGTTGAAGTTCCGGTAGGCTTCCTCCCTGAACCGGAGCTCGGCCCCAAGGCTTAGAAAGATGGTCCCCGTGGCATCGAGCGGAATGTACTTGAACGGCTCCCACCACGCGCCGGTCCGGTTGGCCGGGTTTCGCAGGTACGAGTAGTCTTCCGTGTAGCGGAGATTGGTGAGAGGTGGCGCTGGCACCTTGCTCCCGGAAGCGCCCCGGTCGCCAGCTGGTATGCCCTCGCCTGGAGATTGGGCGGCTGCTGGGGCTGACGCCAGAGCCATCGCCAGCAGAGCAACTCCCGGCGACCATGAACCAATGATGGACCCAAACCCGCAGCGCGTTCTCCGATCTCGAGAGGCTTTTGGTCTGGAAGTGTCAGTCACCACATAGGACATGCCATACTGCCATTTCATCTGAACAACGTCCCTACGCACATGTCAGCAGGACAGCGGACGGGCCGCCGAGGGCGCTGTGCTGTAACGATCACACGGTGCCTGGAGGCTTGATCATGTCGCGGGCGTAGCTGAGTCCGATGCCGTAACCGCCGCCGTAGGTCTCCACGATGGAGCGTGCACCGTCATAGGTCTCGTGGCGGGTCCAATCGCGCTGCAGTTCGAGCAGAACCTGAATCCACGACGTCATGCGTGCGCCGGCGGATTCCATTCGGCGCAAAGCAAGTTCATGGCTGACGGATGTCAGACCTCCGCATGCATCTGCAACGACGTAGACGTCATAACCCTCAGCCAGCGCTGACAGCACGGCGAACGAGACGCAGGCTTCCGTGAGAAGGCCAGAGACCAGAAGGCGTCGTCGGCCCGAGGACACGACTGCCGCACGGGCCGCCTCATCCTCCCAGACGTTCATGCTTTTGCGGTCGACCGCCTGCACATCTGGAATGACCTTCTGAATCGCGGGCATCAGGGGCCCGCTGTAAACCTTTGTCGCCGATGTCGAGACGATGACGGGAACCTCGAAGACAACGGCGGTCCGAGCCAGGGCGGCGGTGTTGTTGAGCAATGTCTGACGGTCGATGGACTCCACCGCGAACGCGAGCCCTGCCTGATGGTCGATCAGCAGCAACGCGCAGTCCGATGGCGTCAGAAGAGACGGGATGTTCGTCATGGATCTTCCTCGGGTAAGTTAATGGCTGACAATGCAGCCGCCCGTCGTTGTGGCGGCTGTGATCCAGGCATGCCTGCGGAGAGGTCTCAGAGACCGGCGCGTGAGCGCCCCAGGACCTTTCGGTTGACGACATGAGAGGGTACTTCACCGCGCAGCACGCGTGCGACCTCCCCCGGGGCACCGCTCTGCAGCTCAGCGAACGCTTCCACCGAGTACCAGGCAGCATGGGGGTTGATGATCACGTTATCCCGCTGGCGCAGCGGATGGTCTGGCGACAACGGTTCGGGAACGGTAGTGTCGAGTGCCGCACCTGCGATGAGGCCTTGATCCAAAGCACGGATCAGAGCGTCCTGGTCCACGATCGCCCCGCGGGCACAGTTCACCAGAACCGCATCCGGCCGCATGGCCCGGAAGGCAGCTTCGTTGAAGAGGCCGCGGGTTTCCGGCAGCAGCGGCGAATGGATCAAGATGAAATCTGCTCGTTCGAGCAGGGTGTCAAAATCGACCTTTTCCCCAGGCACGTCGAATTGACCGGCTGCGACGAACGGATCGTACCAGAAAATCGTAACGCCAAAGCTTGCCATGCGGACGGCGACCCGCCGCGCGATATTGCCGAAGCCCACTAAGCCCAGCGTGCGTGTGGAGAGGCGGCGCATGGGGGCTGCCTCCATGACGTCCCAACGACCCACCCGGACCGCGCGATCGAGCAGCACTGTCTTGCGAGCGGCACTCAGCAGAAGGGCCACGGCATGATCGGCCACTTCCTCGACGCAGTAGGTAGGATTGTTGGTCACGATGATGCCGGCCTCTGTTGCCGCATCGAGGTCAATCGTGTCCACACCGATACCATAGCGCGCAATGATCTTGCAGCGCTCCATGCGAGCCATTGCTTTTGCCGTGATTGGCCCCGCATAGGTGTTGAGGAGTGCGTCGCAATCCGCTGCAGCTTCAAGGAATTCATCTTCACCTTTTGCATGCAAGGCGACCACCTCGACGTCCGGGCCCAATATGTCCCGTTCGACATCCACGCTGTCCCAGACATAATCCGAGATCACTACCTTCGCGCGCTTCATAGTATTTTCCCTTTAAGAGGCAGACGTGGCTCAGTCCGCCCAAGCCCTGATGTCCTGCCGCTGTGTGCCAAGTCCGTCGTTACCGAGCGTGACAACATCGCCCGCCTTCAGAAAGACCGGCGGCTTCTGCCCCAGGCCGACGCCAGAGGGCGTGCCGGTGGCAATCAGATCGCCGGCCTCTAGCTCATAAAATTGCGAAACGTAGCTGACGATGCGCTCAACCCCGAACACCAGATTGCGCGTGTTGCCGTCCTGGAAGCGTCGGCCGTTGACCTCCAGCCAGAGGCGGAGCGAGGCAAAGCTGGGGAGTTCATCCAAGGTGACGAGCCAGGGGCCGATGGGGGCGAAGCCTGGGAAGCTCTTTCCCTTGGTCCATTGGCCGCCACGCTCCATTTGGTACGAGCGTTCAGAGACGTCGTTGACCAGACAAAAGCCCGCCACATGATCAAGCGCGTGAGCTTCATCGATGTAGAGCCCGCCCCGGCCGATCACGATGCCGAGCTCGACCTCCCAGTCGCCTTTCTCGGAGCCGCGTGGGAGCGTCACGGGGTCATTCGGGCCGGTCGGACGGCAGCCCTTCATGAAGACGGTCGGTTCAACCGGCAGCAGGAGTCCCACCTCAGCCGCATGATCGGTGGAGTTGAGGCCGATGCAAATGATCTTGCCCATGTTAGCCACCGGCGGCCCGAGGCGCACGCCCGTGTCAGAGACCACCGGCAGGCTCTCGATCGTGATGGCTGAGAGCCGTGTAAGCTCGTTTCGGGTCAGGGTCGAGGGCCCGATATCCCGAATATGGCCGCTTAGATCGCGGAGCTGACCAGAAGCATCCACCAACGCAGGCCGTTCCTGACCTGGTTCACCAAATCGCGCGAGTTTCATGTGCTATCCTGTTGAGAGCCCAATCGGCGCCCGGTGCGCGGCAGCTGCCGATTGGGAAGAAGCCATTCAAGGCGTGGGGTTTAACCGCGCCAGCCATCAAGGAAGTCGAGAAGCAGCTTGTTGACGACGTCCGGCCGCTCCTCCTGGGGCAGGTGGCCGCATTGCGGAATCGGGTAGGTGACCAGATCGTCGGCGAACTCGGACCACACCTTGGCCATATCGAACAGCTTCCCGACAGCGTGGAAATCGGATCCCCAGAGCGACATCACCGGGCAGGAGATCTTGACGTCGGCGTCGGCCTCATCCTGAGCGATATCTTCGGCGTTGGCCCGATAATCCGCCATCGCACCGCGTACCGCACCAGGTGCCTGATAGGCGCGAACATAGGTATCGAATGCTTCGCCGGAGATTGTCGACGGGTCGTAGGTCCAGTCGGAAAAGAAGTGCCTGAGCCAGATGTGCTCGCGTCCGGCGATCAGCGCCTCGGGGAGGTCCGGAACCAGATGAAACAGGAAGAACCAATACCTTTTGGCAATGGCGGCATTGAGCTCGCGTGCCACGATGCGGGTGGGCACGTTGTCCATCACGACCAGCCGGTCGATCAGGTCCGGATAGTCTTTGGCGAAGCGAGTTGCAACGCGCGCACCGCGATCATGGCCAACAAGGGCAATCGTCGGCAAGTCCAGCACCCGCATCAGTTCACGGATGTCCTTGGCCATGTTGCGTTTGTCATAGCCGGTGGCGGGCTTGTCGCTCTCGCCGTACCCGCGCAGGTCGGGCGCGATGACGCGGTAACGCTCGGCAAGCGCTGGGATTTGGAACCGCCAGGCGAAATTGGTCTCGGGAAAGCCGTGCAGCAGGATGACCGGTGGGCCCTCGCCGGCCTCGACGACGAACTGGCGGATGCCGTTGGCTTCAACGGTATAGCTCTTCTGACTCATCGCGTTACCTTCCTCAAGGAGTGGCGGCTGCGCGCCTTGCGCATGCGAGGCTGAAAAACTGCATGGCGCTGGCCAGAGCTCCAAAGGCGACGCCAAGGCTGACGACACCGAGCCAGCCTCCCGCTTGCCACGCGGCGGTTGCAGCGGCCGATCCCAGCGCCCCACCGAGGAACATCGAGCCCATCAGGATCGTGTTGAGGCGGGCGCGAGCGTCAGGCCGGAGTGCGAAGACGATGTGCTGATTGGACACCAGAGCCGATTGCATCGCGAAATCCAGGAGGATCACGCCGACGACCAGACCGGTCAGCGACGTCCACAGACCGAACACGATCCATGAGGCGAGGGTGAGCGCAGCGCCCATCGCGACGACCGGAGCCGGTCCCCGCGCGTCGGCGAAGCGGCCGGCAAGGGGAGCCGCGAAAATGCCGACGGCGCCTATGATGCCGAACAGACCGGCCACGTCCGCGCCGAGCCCGAAAGGCGGTTCTTGGAGCCGAAACGCCAGGATCGTCCAAAAGGCAGTGAAGGCTGCGAAGATCAGAGCCTGGGTGATCGCGGCAAACCGCAGCGCGGGAAATTCCTGCCAGAGATGAACAAGCGAGTGCAACAGGCGGCCATAGCCGAGGCGTGAGGTCGGTGGACTGTGCGGCATCACGATCATCATCAGCCCGCCCGCCACAAGAACCATGGGAACGCCGAGCCAAAACATCTCGCGCCAGCCGCCATGGGTCGCCACGAAGCCGGCGAGCGTCCGGCTCAGCAGAATTCCGGTCAGGATGCCGGCCAGGATGGTGCCGACCACCGCGCCGCGGCGCTCGGGAGCAGCAAGATGCGCTGCCAAGGGAACAATTTGCTGGGCCACCGTCGATGCAACACCGAGGACGAGGGAGGCAATCAGGATCAACGACGCGTTCGGTGCGATGGCGGCCAGGGCGAGCGCCAGCGCCAGAACTCCGAACTGGACGATGATCAGCCGTTTGCGTTCGAGAATGTCCCCGAGAGGAACCAAAAGAAACAGCCCTGCGGCATAGCCCAGCTGCGTGGCCGTCGGGATCAGCGATGACAGATGTCCGGGAAGATCCGCCTCGATGAGGCCCAGCATCGGCTGGTTGTAATAGATGTTTGCGACCGCGATCCCTGCAGCAATCGCCATGACGTAAATCACCCACTGGCTAACAGCTGAGGATTGGTGGTTCACCGCGTTGGTTTGGTCCATGGTCCGTCTTCCAGAGATCCGACTGTCGGATCGATCTCGTCGCCTGAGGATCGCTGATGTGATCGAGCAAAATCCGACGTGACAGACGGATCTTGCTCGACAGGGTTGAGAGGTGTCTCGCGGTTGCGGAGCCGGGTCTACTTGCGGATGAAGGCCAGCAAGTCGGCGTTCACCTGGTCCTTGTGTGTTGTGCACGTGGCGTGCGGGGCGCCGGGATAGACCTTGAGCTGTGCACCGGGAACAATGCTTGCGGCCAGTTTTGCCGTGGGCCCGATGGGCACGGTCTGGTCGTCGTCGCCATGGATAATCAAGGTCGGAACGGTGATTTCGGCCATTTCTCGTCGGAAATCGGTTTCAGAGAATGCCGTGACACAGTCGATCGTGCCCTTGATGGACGCCTGCAGCGCGATCTGCAGCGTCTGGGTCAGGACGCCTTTGGACACCTTGCTGCCTGGCCGGTTCGTGCCATAGAAGATCGTGTTGAAATCATCCAGGAACTGTGGACGGTCGTTGGCAATACCGGCGCGGATGCCCTCAAACACGTCCGCCGGCACACCGTCTTGATGGTCTTCGCTCTTGATGAACAAGGGGGTCACCGCGCTGATCAGCACCAGCTTGGCGACCCGGTCGCTTCCGTGGCGGGTGAGATAGCGAACGACGTCGCCGCCACCCATGGAAAAACCCACCAGGACAACATCCTTCAGATCGAGGTGTTCGATCAGCTGAGCGATGTCGTCCGCGAAGGTGTCGTAGTCATAACCGTCCCACGGCTGGCTCGACCGGCCGAAGCCACGGCGGTCGAAGGCCACGGCGCGATAGCCGTGCTGGGCCAGATGCAGCATCTGATACTCCCACATATCGGCGCTGAGCGGCCAGCCGTGGCTGAACAGGATCGGCTGACCGGATCCCCAGTCCTTGTAATAGATCTCGGTGCCGTCTTTTGTCGTGATCATACCCATGGTGGGTCCTTCGCTTGGTTGTGTGACTTGGGTTAAAGAGAACTCAATGGGCCCGCCGACTGGGGTGGTCGACCGCCAAGAAGTGCTGGACCAGGGGCGGCTCATCTCCCCGGTGGAAGCGGCGTGTCTCAGCCTGGATGTCGGCGTCCGCCTTCGAGACCCGCTTGTGCTGGCGCATATGCTCCGCCCAGGACTCGACGAAGAACCACTCGACGATGTGCTCCGGATCGGCGGCATCCTCGGAGACGCCCCACGCATAAGCGCCATCGCGACGGCGCCCTTCGGAAAGACGCTCGAGCACGACCCGGAAGGCGGCGCGGTCCGCTTGCTGGATGCGGTAGGTCACCATGATCATGACCGGTCCTCGATCGTTCGCGACGGGCTCGGCCATGGCCGGTTCGGGCCAGTGCAACGACGGCGTCAGGTCGCCCTCGCCGCTCGGCAGAGGAGCACGGTGGACCAGAACAGCAACAACCGTGAGAGTGATGCCGGCAACGATCAGCGCGGTATCGGTGCCGATCTCCTGGGCAAGGAAGCCCCAGCCCAAGCTGCCGGCGGCCATGGCGCCGTTGAACGCGGTGAGATAGATGGCGAGCCCACGTCCTCGGATCCAGTTCGGGAGGATCGCCTGCATGGTGCTGTTGAGCGTCGTCAGCATGGCAATCCACGCGACTCCAAGCACGAAGGTCGCGACGAGCGCCACAATCTCTAGATTTGTCAGCGCGAGCAGAGCCGTCGATCCGGCTGTGACGAGTGATGCGACCAGCACCAGTCGGTCTTGCCCCAGCCGAGTGCGTACGCGCGGCAGCAGAACTGCTCCCAGAATGGCGCCAGCCCCGACGCTGCCGAGCATCAGGCCGTAGAAGCTCGGTCCTCCGCCAATCTCCTGTCGGGCAACGATGGGGAGGAGGGCCCAAACGGCGCTGGCGAAGGCAAAGAACAGGACCGCGCGCCACAGGATGCGGTGGAGGTCATGGCTGGCACGGGCATACCGCAGGCCGGCGCGCAACGCTCCGCCGAAATGCTCCCGCAGGCCGTCATCGGCATCGGACTCCCGCCGCCACCAGAGCAAGGCTCCGCCAACGAGGATGTAGGTCATCACGTCGAGGCCATACACTGCCGCGGCTCCGAACCCTGCCAGCAGGAAGCCTCCCAGGGCCGGGCCGATGGAGCGGGCGATGTTGATGCCCAATGAGTTGAGCGCGATCGCTCCTTTAAGATCGGATCGCGGAACGAGTTCGGGCGTAATCGCCTGCCAGGCAGGCGTTGCGAGCGCAGCCCCGACACCGCCGAGGAAAGTGAGAACAACCAGGCTCTCGACCGTAACCGATCCCGTCCAGGCCAGCACGGCGAGCAGAGAGCTCACGGCCCCAAGCATGATCTGGATGGCAAGGAGAAAGCGGCGCCGGTCGAGGATGTCGGACAGGACGCCTGCCGGAATGGCCAGGAGGAAGACCGGGAGCGTCCCGGCCGCCTGAATCATGGCAACTGCCGCCGGCGAGGCGGAGAGCTCCGTCACCAGCCAGGAGGAGGACACATCGCGCATGAAGGTGCCGACGTTGCCGAGCACCGTCGCGGTCCAGATCACCGCAAAGAGGCCGTGCCTTAGCGGTGCAAAGGTGCCGGGCTGAGGCGGCGGGGCCGCCTGCTCAAGGGTCGTGCCTTGGGTCATGACCGTGTCCTCCGTTGGTTGACGAACAGAGCGGCAAGGGCGAGCCCGCCCACGATGGCAACGTGCTCGAAGAAGGTTGCAGTCTGGCGGCCCCGATCCGGACCGTCGAACAGCCAGAACGGATGGGCGAGCAAGGTGGCGAAAGCGGTGAACCCGGCCAGGATCCCTGCGCCAAGCCAGCAATAGCGGCGGGTCAGGAAGAGGGCGGACCCGCCGAGTTGCGTCAGGATGACGGCGGCGGCGATCAGCCCAGCGGGCTGGAGCCCCAGACCCGTGACCTCGGCGGAGGCTCCGCCAAAGTCGGTAAGCTTCACGATCCCGCTGATCAGGAACGGGGACGCGAGTGCCAGGCGTGCCAGGATGTCGAGCCCAGGCAGAGCCAGCATCCGGTCGATCGGACGGGGAGCTGCGATGTCAGTCATGTCGCCCTCCGTCAAAACGCCCAGCACGAGCAGCCCAGCACGCCCCAGAACGAGCGGGCGTCGGATGCAGGTGTGTTGGCAGCCCAAGCGCTGGCGTGGCTGTGGCCATGCACGCCACAGGAATTGGCACAGGCGCAGGCCGCTGCCGCCGCGAAGGCGTACTTGCGGTCGGCATCGAGCCCGGCACGCCGCTCCTGATAGCCGCCGAAGGTCCCAACGGGCGACCAGTCCGGCATGGGAGGAGGCAGGGAGGGTGCGAGGTCCTTGAACTCGGCGTCGCCATGCACGGGCTTGCCGCCCAGGAGCGTCAGAACCGACGTGATATCCTGGATCGCGTCCTCCGGCACGGCGAAGTAGTCGTCGGACAGCACCGCCAGATCGGCTAGTTGGCCTTCAGCGATCTGACCTTTCTTTCCGGCCTCGTTCGAGAACCAGGTATTGGCCTCCGTCCACAGGCGCAGAGCGCTTTCCCGATCGAGGCGATTGGCTGCTGGATACAGCGTCAGGCCTCCAAGGGTCTTCCCCGTCACAAGCCAGGACAGCGACACCCACGGATTGTAGGAGGCGACGCGGGTGGCGTCCGTGCCGGCGCCCACCGGCACGCCTGCCTCCAGCATGCGCTTGATGGGCGGTGTGCGCTCCGCCGCCTTGTTGCCGTAGCGCTCGACGAAGTCCTCGCCCTGGAAGGCCATCCGATGCTGGACGGCGATGCCGCCGCCGAGAGCCGCGATGCGGTCGATGTTGCGGTCATCGATGGTCTCGGCATGATCGAAGAACCAGTGCAGGCCATCGAAGGGAATGTCCCGGTTGACCTTCTCGAACACGTCGAGGGCGCGGGTGATGGTCTCGTTATAGGTGGCGTGCAGCCGCCACGGCCAGCGGTTCTCGACCAGCAGGCGAACGACAGGCTCCAGGTCGGCTTCCATCGAGGGCGGCATGTCGGGCCGCTCGACCTTGAAGTCCTCGAAATCAGCCGCGGAATAGACCAACATCTCGCCGGCGCCGTTGTGGCGGTAAAGATCGTCGCCCTGGCCTGGCTTGACCTGCTTCGCCCAGGTGTCGAAATCCTTCAGCTCTTCCTTAGGCTTCTGGGTGAACAGGTTGTAGGCAAGGCGCACGGTAAGCTGACCTTCCCGGTGCAGCTCCTCGATGATCCGGTAATCGTCCGGATAGTTCTGGAAACCGCCACCGGCATCGATGACGCCCGTCACGCCGAGCCGGTTCACCTCCCGCATGAAGTGGCGCGAAGAGTTCTTCTGGTATTCGGGCGGAAGCTTCGGGCCCTTGGCGAGGGTTGCATAAAGGATCGTGGCGTTGGGCTTAGCGATCAGCAGGCCTGTCGGGTTGCCCTGTGCATCCCGCTGAATTTCGCCGCCGGGCGGATTCGGCGTGTCCTTCGTGTAGCCGACGGCGCGCAATGCCGCGCCATTCAGCAACGCGCGGTCATAAAGATGCAGAATAAAGACCGGCGTATCGGGAGCAATCGCGTTGATCTCGTCGAGCGTCGGCAGTCTCTTCTCGGCGAATTGATGTCCCGTGAAGCCGCCGACCACCCGCACCCATTGCGGTGCCGGTGTGCGGTCGACCTGCTCTTTCAGCATCCGCATGGCGTCGGCAAGGGAGCGAACGCCATCCCAGCGCAATTCCATGTTGTAGTTGAGGCCGCCACGGATGATGTGCATGTGGCTGTCGATCAGGCCGGGAATGACGCGCCGTCCATTAAGATCGATCCGCTGCGTGGTCGGTCCGGCGAGAGGCATCACCTCCCTTTCGTCACCGACAGCCGCGAAGCGCCCGTCCCCGATGAGGAGCGCCGAGGCTTCAGGCTTCTGCCGATCGAGGGTTGTGATCCTGCCATTGAACAGAATGAGGTCGGCTTTCATGGACGTGTCTCCCATCGAGGATTGGGTTGCGTCTGAAGCATTGGCGGGCGCGGCTGATCCGTGAAGGACAAAGCCCGCTGCGGCGCCAAGGAACGTGCGGCGTGTGGTCATGAGGCTTTATCCTTGACATCAGCCATCTGATTGGAGGGTCTTGCGCCTTGTGGCAGGTGGCCGAAGACGTGCGGACGCACCTGGTGTGACCAGGACTGCGTTGGAGACTCCTTCTGCCAGAAACTCTTGACGAGAGGCGGGATCTGCTCACCGACCAGGATGCCGAGCAGGCCGACCAGGGCGACCACCGGCGGGGCCGGCGAGCGCACGTTGATCAGGCTGTAGATAATGCCGACCAGCAGGCCAGCGCCGAGCGATAAGAGGTAGACTTTCAACAACGCCTCCCTGGAGGAATGCACAAGGAGGGGCGACGCATCGATGTCGACGCGGCGCCCCTTCGGCAGGGGGCGGGACACCTGCCTTCCGCGACTTATTCGGCCGCGACGACCGAAGCGCCGTGAGCGCCTTCGCTCGCGCCGAACATGGTCTTGGCGTAGATGATGCCGAGGCCGTAGGAACCGCCGAACTTCTTCGCGATGCCGGTGGTCATGTCGTAGGTCTCGGTGCGAGCCCAATCGCGCTGCAGTTCGAGCAGGTATTGCAGCGAGGTCATCGGCCGGACGCCGGCCTGGATCATGCGTTCCACGGCACGCTCGTGTGCTTCGGTCGAGACGTCGCCGCAGGCATCGGTGATGATGTAGACCTCAAAGCCCTGATCGAGCGCCGACAGCGTCGGTCCAACGATGCAGACAGAGGTCCAGAGGCCGGCGAAGACCAGGCGGCTCTTGCCGATCCGGTTCACCTCGTCGATAACAGCAGCATCCTCCCAGGTGTTCATCGACGTGCGGTCGAGAAGCTTTTGGCCGGGGAAAGGCGCGGTGATCTCGGAGAACATGGGACCCGAGAAGCTCTTCTCCGCAACGGTGGTCAGAATTGTCGGAACCTTGAAGCCGGCTGCGGCTTCTGCAATCAAGGCCGCATTGTTGCGCAGGTTCACGGCATCGATCGACTTCGTCGCAAACGACATCTGCGACTGGAAGTCGATCAGGATCAGCGCGTGATCGGTAGGGTTGATGAGCTTCGAGCCGGGAGTGGGAGACGCCTTGATCGCCATAGTTTGTCCTCTTGTGGTGCGACTTGCCGCACGACAATCGCGCCATCGCTCCTCGAAATCTTGGACACCCTGAGCCTCGGTTGGACAATCCGGTTCTCTCGTGACGGGGAAAGCCGAAAAACGCCAAAGAGTGCAAGACAAGCCATTCTCCGTGCATTTAGAGTCTAGGAATTGATGCACCGGAGGGGCGCCATGGCCGGCCGCGGCCTACATCACGTCACGCTGATCTCGAGCGACGCCGAGCGGAGCTGGTGGTTCTACGCACGCCTGCTCGGGATGAGGCTCGTGAAGCGGACGGTGTCCCACCAGGACCCCGGCACGTTCCACCTCTGCCTCGGCGACGAGACCGGCCGGCCCGGCACGCTGTTCACCCTGTTCCCTTGGCAGCGCGTCCCGCGTGGGCGGCGCGGGGCTTGCGAAGCATGGCAGACATCGTTCCGGATTCCGTCATGCTCGCTGGACTGGTGGACGCGGCGCCTCGGGGCGGCGGACGTCTCCCATCGGGTCGGCGAGACCGGGTTCGGTGAGACTTGCCTGACCTTCGAGGATCCGGATGGCGCCTTGCTCGCTCTCGTGGAAACGGGCCGGCCCGCGCAGCCGCCAGTCTGGCGACATCCTGAAGTCCCTCCTTCCTGTGCGCTCCAGGGACTGCACGATCTCGTCTTGAAGGTGCGCGAGGCCGATCCGCTGGGCGAGCTGTTTCGGGACGTCTTGGGCTTTGCCGAAACAGGTCACAGTGGCAAACTCGTTCGTCTCGCGGCGCATGACGGAGCGGGCGGCACCATCACGCTCGACGAGAGCGGCCGCCTCGCCCGCGGCCAGCTCGGGGCCGGAAGCGTGCATCATGCCGCTTTCCGCGCCCGTGACGCGGCCGACCAGGACGCTCTGGTCCAAGCGCTCCGCGATCGGTATGGGATCGTCGCGACAGGGCCCAAGGATCGAATCTATTATCGATCTGTCAATTTCCGCTCGACCTGCGGTATCCTCCTGGAGATCGCGACCGACGGGCCAGGCTTCGAGGTCGATGAAAGCGTCGCGACGCTGGGCAGAAGCTTGCGGCTGCCGCCCACTCTCGAGGCGCGGCGGGACGAGCTTCAGCGGCTTTTGCCTTCACTTCCAACCCCCGGCATCTAAGTGCCGGTGCCTGATAGGCGGAGATCTGTGGCCACCCGCACTTGTCCTGAGACCTCAGCAAGTCACGCAAGCTCGAGATCGCCTCACGGCCGGCCTTGCAGCATCACCATCTTGCAGCATCACCATGATGGGCATTTTCTGCATTTACCGGAGCATCGACCGGCGCCAGGCGCCGGGGCTCGCACCAACCCAACGCGTAAACACACGCGTGAAATAGCTCTGGTCCCCGAAACCGCAGATGAGCGCGATGTCGGTCAGGGGCAAGGCCGAGGACAAGAGAAGGGTCTTGGCCTCCTGCACGCGAACATGCGTCAGGTACTGATGTGGGCTCATACCCGTCGTCCGGCGAAAGGCCTTGGCGAAGTAACTCGGCGTGAGGCGGCATTCGCGTGCTATGTCGGCAATCGTCAAACGAGCTGCCAGACGGGAGTGCATGATCTCCTTGGCACGACGCTCCTGCCAGGATGCGAGACTGCCATTGGCGGGAAGCGGGCGAAGATGCACGCCCCCATAGCCTTCCGCGAAATAGGTCAATAGACTCAGCGTCACTTGATCGACAAAAAGTGGATTGGTTTGAGCCAATTCGGGCGGTGCCGACAGGAGTAGCCCGCACATCGATCCCAGAATAGGATCCGAGGCATCGGGCAAAGCCCGCAGGGTCGATACCGGCGAGGCGCCACGCTCATAGGCTAAATCGTCCAGCGCCTCCTTGCGCACGTAGAACTGTAAGGTGTCAACTGGACCCCGAGCCCGGCTGCGAGGATCCTCCGACAGGTCGATCGCGTTTACCGTTCCGGCCGCGAAGCCTCGAGCGTAACGCATGCGGCCATTGGACCAGAACTCGTGTTCTTCGACATCCTTCAACCGATAGGTGACGTTGAAGGCAGCCTCGGGTTCGATTGAGGCAGTCAGGTCCCTGTCCTGGCGCATACAGGTCAGCCGCGTCACGGCGAGGGAAAGTCGATCCCCCTTCGAGACCTGCAGAATGCTCTGACTGACTATGTCAAGGTGGCGCCCGAGACGGTGACCGAACAGGCCGGAGTGTGTGTTTTCCTGAACGCTCGCCATATTAGCCCGCTTCAATCCGCTGAGATCGCGGCAGTTCCTTTAGGAGCCCTCCGTTGCATTCGGGTTCGTGCATTACGGAGATCCTGACGATCCGACATCATCGGTCGGCTCAGTTCCGAACGATGTCTGCGATTGGAAAATCAATCGTCGACGCGTGATCATCAGGAGTAAGCAAAGTCTTGATTGATGTCGGTGTTGCCTGGGTGAGCAAAGTGCCTCCTGCCTTTCGTGACTGAGGTTCCGGAGTCATTCCCTTTGAGGGACGCGACCTGCCTGTCCGCCATGCTCCCCGACAGCGGAACGGACACAGGCGATCAATCGACCAACCTCGAGTGGCTTCTCGAGGTAGCATTGAACTCCTGCCTCCAGCGCCCGGGCGCGTGTATCGTCCTCAGGATGAGCGGTCATCAGAATGGTGGGGATCGGGGTGCTGGACCCGGCGAGGTGACGATAGAGCTCGAGCCCGTCCATCCTGGGCATCCGCACGTCCGCGATCAAACAGGCCATCTGTCGGAGGTTCTCTGACGCGAGCAGTTCGGCGGCGGAGGCAAATCCTGCCGCTGCGAACCCCACAGCCTGCACCAGATCCACAGTGGCTTCGCGGGTCGAGTCGTCGTCGTCAACGATCGCGATCAGCAGGTCGCCTGACATTTCAAAACCTTCCCTTGTCTCGGCTGGTCATGTGACCGGAGCCCGGGACGTCGGCGCAGGACTTCCTGTGCCGGCCCAGCAATGCCGAAAGCAGACGGACCAGATCAATTGAACTGTGGTGGCGGCCGTCTACGCCTTTATGGTAGCGGCGCTCAGTGTATCGGCCATCCGCACAAGTTCGGGCAGCGACCTGGCATTCATCTTGCGCATCACCTGGGCCCGATGGACCTTCACGGTCATCTCGCTCAGCTCCAGCTCACCGGCGATCTGCTTGTTGAGTTGGCCGGCGACGACAAAGTCCATGATCTCCCGCTCTCGGGAAGTCAGAGAGCCGAAACGCTCCCGCAGCTCCGCGAGCATCGCGGCCGCTGCCCGGCGGTGACGGTCGAGCGCGATCCCTTTGTGAACGGCGTCGAGGAGATCCTGATCGCGGAATGGCTTGACGAGAAACTCGATGGCTCCTGCCTTCATCGCGGCCACGGACATCGGGACATCACCATGGGCGGTGATGAACACGATCGGGAGCTGGAGGTCGAATGTGGCCTGCGCGCGTTGGAACTCGAGCCCGCTGGTGTCGGGAAGTCTGACGTCGAGGATCAGGCAGCCGGGAAGATCGAGCCGCGGGCCTTCCAGAAACGCCTGGATCGATTCGAATGCCTGCACCTCGTGACCGACCGAGCGGAGCAGGTCTTCAATGGCTTCCCGCATGGAGGAATCGTCATCGACGATGAAAACAACGGCTTGGTCTCGGCTCATCGGATTGGCTCGCTATTGGACGTATCTGCTACATCGCTGCCTGGAAGGGTGAAATGGAAGATGGCCCCGTGCGGGACATTGTCGGTCGCCCATAGCCTTCCGCCATGGTTCTCGACGATCGATCGGCTGAACATGAGACCCATTCCCATTCCGGCTGGCTTCGTGCTGAAAAACGGCTCAAAGATACGGTCCCTATGGTTGGGATCCAAACCCGTACCGGCGTCCTTCACCGAAACCAGGATCTCTCCTGGTTCCTTCGCCTGCGATGTGACAGACACGACCCGCGGCCGGTCTGTCACGGCACCCATCGCATCGATTGCATTGGCAACGAGGTTCGCGACGACCTGCTGAAGCTGCACCGGGTTTCCGGTGGTCGGAGGCAGTTTCCCGTCGAGGTCGGCTTCAATCGAGACGCGATGGAAACGGGCCTCTTCCTCGCTCCGTTGCAGGACGTCCCTGATCAGACGGTTCAGGTCGAGCGGCATACGCACCTGCGTATCTTTCCTGAATAGATCCCTGATTCCGTCGATGACGGTCCGGGCACGATGGCCGTCACGCACGACCCGCTCCAAGGCGGCGTGTGCCTCCTTGACCCGTGGGGTTTCCTTGTCGAGCCATCGCAGGCCGGCACTGGCGCTGGTGATCATGCTGGCCAGAGGTTGGTTGATCTCGTGGGCAATCGAGGCCGACAGGGCCTCCATGGCGGTCAGCCGGCTTTCGCGGGCGAGACGCTCCGAATGAACCGAACGGGCGAGGCGAGCTTGCAAGGTCGTGGTTTCCGAAAGCAGGACTAGCAGAACCATGCTGGCGGAGGCCAGCCCACAGAACCTTCCGGCCCACCAGCCGAGGCTGAGGCGAGTGCCGGCACCCAGATAGGAAAGCAGGGTGAGCTCGATGAGCAGCGTGCAGAGTACGACCATCAGCCACAGATCGAGGGTCGAGCGACGGCGGACCCAAAGGGAGATGAGCCCGGCCAGGTAGAGGCAGACCGCTGCGGCCGGAACGTACCGCCATAACGAGGCGACGTCTTTCGCATCTTTCATGAAGGTCGGGAGCTCGTCCGCCTGGATGATGATCGAGGCCAATCCGAAGGCGAGGCCAGCCACCAGGGCAACACTGCCCACGATAACCGCGCGAATGGAGCCTTGCGGTTTTCGGATGGAAGCTTCGCGATCCTTCATGAGGGCGTAGGCGAGTACGAACAAGGGAAAGCTCAGGCGTCGTACCGCGGCGATCGTGGCAGTGCTTTGCATGTTCGCGTCCAACCCGAAGGCCGTGAACACACCGGGAAACGTGAGTGCCCACGGGATGACGAGCAGCCCCGAGAAGAGATACCCAGAAGATAGAATGAGAACGGCCCGTGAGTCCCGAACCGAGAACGAGGCCAGTAGGAGTGCCGAGGTGAGCAGTTCAACAAGGAGGTCCGCCGCCGCATAGGCCGGGAGCAGGATTTCGGTACCCGTCAGCTGAATACGGGCGAAGGGGGCCGTGATCAGCAGAGCGCCTAACAAGGCGGCGAGCACGCCTCCGGCCAATCGCTTCTGGGTGCGATTGGGCGGCGCCGTCGATAGCAGGAATGGATAGTTATCCTGTCTGTCAATCATCGGTGCATCTATGCGGCTTAGCATCTGACACCTGAAGCCGTCAGCCTGCCGGATCTAACAGTCCGTTTCGTCTGCGTTTCGCCTTTACTGCGCCGATGATTGCTCTTGAGCACGAACGTCATGGTGTCTGGTATGCCTCTTCGCTCATGGGCCGATGCCGCTGAACTTGCCCTTCGATGTGCTTGCGTTGCTTGGCAACTTCCTCTGCAATGAAGTCGAGAAACACACGGACACGCGGTGAGTGGCGCATATCAGGATGGGTAAGAAGCCAGAGGCCTGCGGAGAATTCGGGGTTAGGCGGGCCTAAGCGGACGAGTCCGGGCCGTGCATCGCCGATGAAGCAGGGAAGGTGACTGATACCGAGGCCCTGCTCGACCGCCTCAGCTAGGCCGAGGACCGTGTTGACCTTGTAGCCGATTCTCTCTGGCGAAACGTGCTCATGGACGAATTTTACCGCTTTGAGCGTCGCCAGGTTGTCCCCGAGAGACACCCAGTCACGATCATAAAGACTCTCTCGGTCGATAGCTTGCGGGTCGGGGAAGTCGTTCGCTCGACCGTACAGCGCCCAGGCAATGGTCGCGACGCGGCGGCCGACCAGATTCTCAGGCGGATGATCGGTGGCGCGGATCGCCACATCGGCATCGCGCTTGGACAGGTTCAGTTCCTGATTGGCCAGAACCACATCGAGACATACGTCCCGACACGTCTTGCGAAATCTGACGAACAGAGGGGTAAGCAGGTGGATCAGGAGCGAGTCGTTGGTCGTCACTCGGAGCTCGCCAGCGGGCGCGATCTCCCGCCCCGCGATCCTGCGGGTGAAGGCGGTGATGTCCTCATCTACGCGTTGCGCCAAGGCGACCATTTCCTCGCCGACCGTGGTGAGGGTGTAGCCGCTGCGGTGGCGCTCGAAGAGCTTGGCCCCGAGCGCCTCCTCGATCTGGCCGAGGCGGCGGAAGACGGTCGAGTGGTTCACCCCAAGCAATGCCGCCGCAGCTGGCAGGCTGCGTACGTCGGCGATGGCTTTGATCAGCCGGAAGTCATCCCAAGCCAAGTTCTTGAAAGGTTCAACCATGACAAGCCATCGTACGCGTGTGGGCGGCCGCGCGGGAGAGGTGCCGGCCGCCCGGGTGAAGGGCAACAGGTTAGCTGATCTTGGGGCGAAGCGAAGCCGCGGTGCCGGTCGGGAGAAAAACCGGCCTCACGGCAAGGGCGCCGTCACCGATCAAAATGTGAGCGATGGCCGCGAGGGCGAGGAATGCTGGGTATTCCCAGCCACCGTTCGGGGCATTGAAGACCCAGCCGTTCGGGGAATGGACAAGGAGGGCGCCGAGCAGGACCGGCAGCAGCACGACCGAGACCAGGCGGGCATAAAAGCCGGTCAGGATGGCGAGACCGCCGATCAATTCGGCCAGGATAATGGGCCAAGCGAGGAAGCTTGGGAAGCCAGCTTGGCCAAGGAAGCCAGCGAAGCCCGGCACGGTAAAGACGGCGATCTTCAGGTAGGCATGGGCAATGAACATGATGCCGAGGGCAGCACGCAAGGTGAAAGCACCGTAAGGGGCAAGGCGAGTATCGATCATGGGTCTATCTCCTGGACCAGATCTGGTCCGATGGCGGCAAAGCTGATCCTTTCTTTTATGCAATGCAATCGGTCGCCGTGCAGTCTTGATATTGCGTGAGTGCAATCGAAATCGCATGGTGTCTGGGCCGGACAGGCGTATCTCTGATGCAGCAACCGGGGCGGTGGTCGCCCCCTCAGAGGACATGACAATGCGTCAGAACGGCATCCACCACATCACCGCCATCGCAGGCCCGGCCCAAAGAAACCTCGATTTCTATACCCGCGTTCTCGGGCTGCGCCTGGTCAAGAAGACCGTCAACTTCGATGATCCCGGCACCTATCATCTCTACTACGGCGACGAAGCCGGCCAGCCCGGCACGATCCTGACCTTCTTCCCGTGGGAACATGCCGCTCCAGGACGGCTCGGCGTCGGCGAGACACAGGAGACTGTCCTCCGCGTGCCGGAGGGCTCCATCGGCTACTGGACGCACCGCTTCATCGAAAAGGGTGTGCTCCATGAGGTGCCGCAAAAGCGCTTCGGCGAGACGGTGTTGGCCTTCAAGGACCCCGACGGCATGCGCCTGGCGCTGGTCGCCGTGCCCGGGATCGAGAGCGAGCCCGCCTGGAGCACCGGCGAGATCCCGGCCGAGCATGCGATCCGCGGTTTCCACAGCGCCAGCCTGCTCGTGCCCGAGGCCGCTCCGACCGGCGCGATCCTGACGGACGTGTTCGGCTTCAGTGAGATCGCCCGCGAGGGTTCGCTGGTCCGCTACAAGGCGGGCGATACGGCATTCGGCGGTATCGTCGACCTGCGTGAGGCGGGTGGCTTCCTGCGCGGCCGTCCGGGCGCTAGCACGGTCCACCACATCGCCTTCCGGGCGACTAACGATGCCGTGCAGGCGGAGATGGTCAAGAAGCTCGCCGAGAACCACGGCACCCGCACGACGGAGCAGAAGGACCGCGACTACTTCCGGGCGGTCTACTTCCGCGAACCGGGCGGCCTGCTGTTCGAGATCGCCACGGACGACCCGGGCTTTGCGGTCGACGAGCCAGCCGAATCCCTCGGCCAGGCCCTGAAGCTGCCCCGCTTCCTGGAGCCGAACCGCGAGAAGATCGGGGCGGTCCTGCCGAAGGTCGCCTGACCCGACCTCAATCCATCCTGTTGCCTGGCTCAGTCAGGCAACAGGGACCCTTTCCCTTTCCGCATTGCCAGGGCTGACAAACCCCTGATCGAGGCAATCATGTCCACCACGACCGAACTCTCGTTCATCCACCGCTTCAAGCCGGCCACCGAACCCGGTAAGCCGCCGCTTCTGCTGCTGCACGGCACCGGCGGCAACGAGGACGACCTGCTGCCTCTCGGCAGTATGATCTCGCCAGGGTCGGCTCTCCTGTCACCCCGCGGCAAGGTGCTGGAGGGCGGCATGCCGCGCTTCTTCCGCCGCCTGTGTGAGGGCGTGTTCGACGAGGAGGACGTGCGCCGCCGCGCCCACGAGCTCGCCGACTTCATCGCCGAGGCGCAGGAGGCCTACGGTCTCGCCGCCCCGGTGGGCGGTGGGCTTCTCCAACGGCGCCAACATCGCCGCGGCCGTGCTGCAGCTCCGGCCCGAGGCTCTGGCTGGCGCCGCCTTGCTGCGGGCCATGGTGCCACTCCAGGATTCGCCGGTCGCCGATCTGACCGGCAAGCCCGTGCTGATCCTGTCGGGGGCTTCGGATCCCATCGTGCCGGCAGAGAATGCAAAGCGGCTCGCGTCGCTGCTGACGGGCGCCGGCGCCACCATCGAGCACCGCGTGCTGCCGACGGGCCACGGGCTGTCCCAGACCGACGTGGCCCTCACCAAGGCCTGGATCGACCAACTCTAACGCACTCTGGAGGGCGGGCTTGCGGGCCCGCCCGATAAGGGCACCGATCATGCAACTCACCGGCATCCATCATCTCACCGCCGTCACCGGCGACGCGCCGCGCAACCACGCCTTCTATACGAAAACGCTCGGCCTGCGCCTCGTGAAGAAGACCGTCAACCAGGACGACGTCAGCGCCTACCATCTGTTCTATGCCGACGGGCGCGGCTCGCCCGGCACCGACATCACCTTCTTCGACTGGCCGGTGGAACGCGAGCAGCGCGGCACCCACAGCATTACCCGCACCGCCATGCGCGTTGCCGGCGCAGACACGCTCGCCTGGTGGAAGAAGCGCTTCCAGGGCCTGGGCGTCACCCATTCGGACATCGTAGAGCGCGACGGCCGGCTGACCCTCGATTTTGAGGATTTCGAGGGCCAGCGCCTGAGCCTGATCGATGATGGTGAGCAGGGGGAGGCGTCCCATCCGTGGGAGCGCAGCCCCGTCCCGGCCGAGTCTCAGATCCGCGGCCTCGGGCCGATCACCATCAGCGTGCCCGATCTCCATTATACTGAACTCGTGCTCACGAAGATCATGGGCATGACGCGCGTTCGCGGCTACGCCACGCCGGGCAACGAGGGAACCCGCACCCATGTCTATCAGATAGGACCGGGCGGGGCGGCGGCGGAGCTGCATGTGTCCGTGGAGCCCAACCTTCCGATCGCCCAGCCCGGGGCAGGGGGTGTCCACCACGTCGCCTTCCGCATTCCCGATGCCGATTACAAAGCCTGGGCGGAGCGGCTCAACCACGTGCGCATGCCAACGAGCGGTCCGGTCGACCGATTCTGGTTCCGCAGCCTGTACTTCCGCGAGCCGAACGGGATCCTGTTCGAGATCGCCACCGACGGGCCGGGCTTTGCCACCGATGAGTCCATGGACACGCTCGGCGAGACGCTGTCCCTGCCGCCGTTCCTGGAAAACCAGCGCCAGCAGATCGAGGCTGGCTTGCTGCCGTTGGTCTGACGCGATCCGGATCGGGCCATCGCATGTCTGAAGGACGCCTGAGGGCCTCTAACATCTGCTAGAGTTCCCTCGGGCACCGTCACGGTGTGAGCTGACTTCTTTTTGGATCGTTGCGAGCCACCTTAGGAGATGGCAATGGGTTTCATCCTTCGGCTTCAGTGCGATGACGTCCTTGGAGCCAAAATCGAGCGCGAGACACCAACGGGTTTGGTCACGACAGCGACAGCCGTACTGCAGGGCGGGAGCTTGGAAGTGCATCTCCTCAATTCCTCTGCAAACGCGGGGCTGGAGTTTCTCGACGGGCTCCGGGCGCAGGATTGCAGCGATCTGAGACGGCAACTGGCACGACCGAACGTGATGGTCCTCATGCCTAATGTTTGATGCGCCGGCATCGGCAGGTAACGATGCTGAAGCGAGTGTATGCTGCGTTTGGACCGGCATTATCCGGCATAGGCGCTTACAGAATGCACGTACGACCAGGAGCACTCGCCGAGCTTGAATGGTGGGAGGCAACATGACATCCGACGACTTGTGGTTCGCTGACAACCCAGCGCGGCGCTATCGGCTTCGGGAGGCGACCCGGCCCGAAGTGGCTGCAGCACGCGCCGAAATGGGGCACAAGGAGCGGAGTCATTCACTGCATTTCTGGAGAATTGTCGGGCGGGACGGAACGGGCATTACATTTGGGTCGACGGCCTGGAGTGGCCCCACCGTTCCAGCTGATACGGATGACGCTCTCGAGCATCATTTGCGGGTTTGGAGGTTAAGCGAACGAGGGGAGGAGGCATGATTCCGGCTTATGTTCCGTCAAGTGCCCAGTTGAAGACAGCGGACGCAACAATTGCACCTGAGTAGGGAAGGAGAAGATCTGATGAGCTGGAACCCCGCCGAAGATCCGAAACCCGGTGACAAGCTCGCCTGTGACGCCATCGAGACGGTGATCGTGCCTCGTGCTCGCGACCTCGGCAGCTTCGAGGTGCGCCGGGCGCTTCCTTCCGCGCAGCGGCAGATGGTCGGCCCCTTCATCTTCTTCGACCAGATGGGCCCGTCCGAGTTCCTGCTCGGGTCCGGCATGGATGTGCGGCCTCATCCGCATATCGGCCTCTCGACCGTCACCTACCTGTTCGACGGCGAGATCATGCACCGGGATTCGCTGGGGACCGAGCTGCCGATCCGGCCGGGCGAGCTCAACTGGATGACCGCCGGGCGCGGCATCGTTCATTCCGAGCGGACCTCACAGGAGCTGCGCACGACAGGCTCGAAGCTCTTCGGCATCCAGAGCTGGGTGGCGTTGTCGGCCCGGGACGAGGAGACCACGCCGGATTTTGTGCACTACGATGCGGGCGAGATGCCGGTGCTTGATGGCGACGGCAAGACGGTCCGGCTCATCGCAGGCTCCATCCTCGGTGCAAGCTCACCGGTGAAGACGTCGAGCCCGATGTTCTACGCCGACGTGGCGCCGCGGGCGGGATCCTCGGTGCCGCTGGATCCGGACTACGACGAGCGGGCGATCTATACCGTCTCAGGCGAGGTCGAGATCTCCAGCGACGTATTCCCGCCCGGGCAGCTCCTAGTGTTTCGGCCAGGAGACCGCATCACGATCCGAGCGCGCAGCGATGCCCGCTTCATGATGCTGGGTGGCGAGCCGATGGATGGTCCCCGCTTCATCTGGTGGAACTTTGTCTCGTCGCGACAGGACCGCATCGAGCAGGCCAAGGCCGACTGGAAGGCGGCCCGGTTCGACACGGTGCCTGGCGACGAAGCCGAGTTCATCCCGCTGCCCGAGCCGCCGCCACCGCCGGTCCGCTATCCCTGACGCAAATCGGTAACGCCCGGGACTATCCGATCAGGGCGGTAATGGCGTGACAGGACCTCCATGCCTGTGGGGTCGGCTCGACCTGCGGAAGGAGTCGCGCCGGCCTTGCACGCCCGGATCGCCTGTGATCGTGAGCAAACATCCATCAGGCTGTCGTTGAGGGGAGCATCCGTTTCGTTACTCGGCCGCCTGATGATAGGCGGGAACGAAGGTGGTTTTCGGCTCCATGAGGAGCATATCGCTGTGATCCTCAGCGGGTCCGGGACAGCGTTGGCGCTCGTGAAGGAGCACTACTTCTCCGAACTCGTCTCGTTTGCGTCCGCGCCATCGCCTTCTCCAGGCTCTCAACGAGAGGTCTGAAAGGCCAGTGGTGCAAAATGTGAGGCTTGAGCGATGATGACCCAACACGATGTGGCTTCTCAGGCTCTCCATGACCCTGGCCTGATTGAGGAGGTGCAGTTCCTGGAACATCGGATCCAGTTAGGGCCGACGCAAACCGGTTGGGTTTCCTTCGTGGCGCGGCAGGGGCAACGTCCGACGATCCTGCTCGCACCCGATCGCGAAACCCTGATCGCGGAGGCGCACAAGCTGATCAAGCGCCGGATTGCGGAGAGGAGGTGAGGGGACGAACGATCATCTTCTGCCGTTGGCCACTCACGACGATGTCCTCATCCTTAGGCACGAGATCTTCATAGACTTGCACGTGAACCAAGTCGATTGCAGGTCAGCGGTGGGCGGAACTCCGACATGCGCGAGCCGCGCCAAAGAGCAACATCAGCCCAACACGCTGATGCGGCCAAGGATGAGCCGGGCAGAGATCTGCGGAGCCGCTTCGGTCTCTCCCGGTCCCGGAATTCGCCGTTACACTGAAACTGGAACAACACCGCCCACAATCAGCCGCATCAAGGCCAGCCGTGTGTCCTGTCGGCTACAGACATCAGCACGCAAATCGGACAGATGAGCTGCGGCCGAGCGGCACGATTGATCGCCTCTTGCGCCAATTTTCCAGTACCAGCTGAATTTATTGAAGGTATTCACCATGCCGCAGACAGAAGTCGCAGCGCCTGACTTTTCTCCTGTTGCCACGCCAACGTTCACGCAAGCAGCCGTCCGGTTTGTCGTTTCCTTTGCGGCGTTGATCGGCCTGAGCCTCCTGCTGGCCGGGCTCTGATGGCACATCTTTTGGCACCTGTGCCCTTTGCGATACGGCCACAGCCCTGATCATCGGGCATTCTAATCCAGTCCATGAGGAGCGGCTGGGGGATCGGTCCTCCCTGGAACTCAAACGCCTCTGCCATGCGCGGGGCGCTTCTCTTTGTCAGGGCAGGCAGGTTACCTCGCGGATGCAACCACACCTGGTGAAGCCTTTGACCTAGTGCCTCATTCAAGCACTCGCCCTGGCTTGCCTCAATCGTCGCGTGGCCTGTACGGAGTCAGACGCAGGTTTCATTGCTCTTGATCGTAGGGTTTCATGACCATTCGCCGCCGCTTTCTCCTTGCCTCCTCCCTGGCCCGCCTCATTCAGCGGGAGAGAGGTGGCCTGCGCCAGATCGAGGGCTTCTTCCCGGAGCAGAGGAACCGCACCTCCTGGGTTCGGCTCGAGGAGAACAGGGCTCTGCTGATCCTGAGGACCGCTGGCCTTCATGGGGATGTCGAGGAGCAGACCGAAGTCCCTGTGGCGCATGCCCATGCGCTGCTCGATGTCTGTGCCGGTGAGGTCGACTACACTCGGACGAAGCTGCCGATTGGGAATCGCACTGCCCTGATTGATCAGATCCTCCAGCCTCGGGGCCTGCATCTTGTAACGGTCGAGTTTGACAACGCTGAAGAAGCGAGGGGCTTCGATCCTCTGCCTTGGTTCGGCCCCGAGGTCACAGCAGATGGTCGCTTCAACTATCAGGCTCTCGCTTTGAGGGGCATCAACGAGGCTTCGGATGTCCTGCTCTCCGATGCTGCTCTCGACAGCCTGCTCGACACCTTAGAAAACCGCTTCGAGGCTCGCACACGCATCGCAATCAATCGCCCGACCGGAAAGCAGGACTCAGAGACCAAAGCGAAGGTGGCAACCCCAGCTCAAGCGAACGCACAAGGGACCAAGGTCGATCTGACCGACATCGAAGCGGCCATGATGCGTGAGATGGAACGCACGCTGCAGAAGAGCCGGACCTAAGCGCTGGGCCTCCCCTCGGCCGCTTGAGTCGTTAGCCGAGATCCAACGGTGGAAGGGCCGGACTGACCTTTGAGCCAACCTGTGGACGCTTCGGCAAGCCTCACGCAAGATTAACCTGTCATCAAGATCCTGGCCCCACTCTGGCCGCTCCACGCAAGGAGACGGCCCATGACCGAATGGCATTCCCGCGACAGCGGTCCGATCACCGAGGAAAAGCTGGTCCGCGCCGTCCACATTCTCGCGGACATTGTCGAAGACCACGGCCCCGCCTTCCGTCCGTTGTATCAGGACCTGCGGCAGCAACTGGCCGAACTCCGTCTACACGAGCAAGCCAGCGCGGCTGCCGCAACCAGAGCCGCTCGGAGCACAAGCAGAGTCGCCTGAGATCTCAGGATCATTCGCTCTGATGAGCCAGGGGTGAAATGCCGCCTTGGCTCAGAGTACTTCCGTTAACGCCGCTTGCCTTTGGACTTGGCCATCATCTGCTGCATGGCCGCTTCAGCTTGCGCTCGGGCCTCTGCATCATGATTGAGGTTTCGCACCTCCGAGGCCTCTCTCTGATCCTGCAGGCCATTCTTGCGCGCCCGCCACTGCCGTGCCTGGGCCGCCGTCGCTGCTGCGCTGGCCAGCTTCTCAAGCTTGTCAAGATGAGGTGTGCTGGCCTGAACCGTCTTCTCGGGCTCGTCCTCTTGCCTTGGTCGTGTCGTCATGCGTCAGCTTCTTAGTAAAGGTAGTTGCCACTCACTACTCTCTACGTACCGATCTACTATCCGACGGGCAACCATAGATCCATTCACTGCTCCCAAACGACTCGAACCTGACTTCCACTCGAGGCCGCAGGTCAACTCTTGAACGACCCAGCGTCACGCCCGGCGTGCTGAGGATCGTTTCATCACCATCCTCCAGAGCCCCAGGAACTTCAGCGGCGCGGTCGGCTCGACGTGTCAATCGTGATGAGGTTTCCGGTGATCGGATCAAGTATGGTCATGGGCAGTCCTCTCCCGTGCAGGCCCAGGACCAATGCTGGGCCTGCCGTTTTGATCAAGTACGATTGAGATTGTGGTTACGAGACAGTTACTGCACCGGGACGCTCACACCCCCAAAGAGCAGACCGAGGCGGTCCATCCGCGCCCCGGCTGCTTTGGAGGAGAGGGCTGATCCGAAACCGAGGGATCAGTCAGACCATGGTCACCGCAAGGTGGTTAACCGATTGCTAACAAGCATCCACACTCTTGCCCTGTACCCCGACCCAATCTGTTAACGGTCTGATAACCACCTGGGGCGCCGAATGGGTCTGCTTACGAGGGGCATGGCCGATACGGCTCCAGTACCTTTCAGCCTCTCCGTGGTGCTGCCTCTCGATCTCGCTTGTGCCTGCGTGGGTGCCGTGCCTCCTCACGGTCTCTGTGGAGAAATGCCAGCGATGAAGAAACCAAGGCCAAAGCATACCAAGGCGAAGACCAAGCCCAGACAGGGCAGGGTGCTGGTGGTGACCTCCGGCAAGGGTGGGGTCGGCAAGACCACCTCCACGGCAGCCCTGGGGGCAGCGCTGGCACAGAACGGGCAGAAGGTTGTTGTGGTCGACTTTGACGTCGGTCTGCGCAATCTCGACCTCGTGATGGGCGCCGAGCGCCGCGTGGTGTTCGATCTGATCAATGTCATCAAAGGCGAAGCAAAGCTTGCGCAGGCGCTCATTCAAGACAAGCGCCTCGACACGCTTGCTCTCCTGGCGGCGTCGCAAAGCCGGGACAAGGACAGCCTGACCGAGGACGGGATCGCGAGCATCATCGCCGAGTTGCGAGCGCAGTTCGACTGGGTGATCTGCGATAGTCCCGCCGGGATCGAAAAAGGAGCCACCCTGGCGATGCGGCATGCGGATGTGGCTGTCGTTGTGGTCAATCCCGAGGTATCCTCGATCCGCGATGCCGACCGCATCATCGGCATGCTCGATGCCAAGACGGTCAGGGCCGAACGGGGACAGCGCATCGACAAGCATTTGCTTCTCACTCGCTATGATCCATCGCGGGCCCGACGCGGTGAAATCATGACGGTAGAGAACGTGTTGGAGATCCTCTCCATTCCGTTGCTGGGCATCGTCCCAGAGAGTGGGGAGGTGCTGCGCAGCTCAAACGTCGGAGCCCCAGTGACCCTGGGCAGCCCTGGCAGTGCACCGGCTCAAGCCTACCGTGAGGCGGCTCGACGGCTGAAGGGTGAGAGTACCCGGATTGTTATCTCGAATGACAAGCCTCGCCTGTTGCACAGGCTGTTCACCCGGCGAGCCGCATAAACCTGCTCCTCTCACAAGAACGAGACCTGATGCTGCCTGGGAGAAGCAATCGTGCAGAATATATTCTGAAGCCTGCCAAGTTCACGAAGAGTTCAGACGCAAGATCAGGAAGCAACATGCGGCGTGGGTGTTGACGTGCTGCAAGCAAGCTCTTAGGCCAGTCTCTCTCAAGTTCATAACCAGCGTATGAGATGAAGCGGAACCAGAAGCCTTTCTCTGTTGAGATCAAGAAATCCCGCGTTCAAGGTCAGCGCCATCAACTCCCATCGAGGCGCCTGTTTGCGCTGACGCCAGCGAAGGCCACAACGATCTTCCCGGAGGAAGAGCCCCAGGCGGTGTCTGAGCCATGTCCTGCCCCACGCATCCTGCCGAGCATCCTCGAGCCGGTGCGGAGCAACTCTGAGGCCGTTGAGCCCATCCGTCGCAAGAGTTTTCCGAGATCAAAGCCCAATCAGGGCCAGATGAAATTCGACCTGAATGCGATCGCCTCCGAAGGCGCGACGGATGCGCCAGCAGGAACTCCCGTGATGCTGGCAGCCGTATCGCTGACGGACGCTTCTCCCGTTGAAGAAGCCGCGACACCTGCCCTTGAGGTTCAGGTTCAAGAGACCGAGAGCGCAAAGGCGAAGTCACGAAGGTCACGGAAGAAGGCCTCCAAGACAGTTGAGCCGGAGGCAGACCCCACGCTTGTGCCTCAGCCGGAGACGGCACCGGAGACACAAATGATTGAACCTCCGCCCGTGAACAGATTGCAACGAGCGGATCATCGCAGACTAACCAAGCGTCAGGCAGCTGCTGCTCAACTCCCGCGCCACGAGCGCTGGAAGCGGCGCCTTCACTCCGCGGCTTGGTAAGAGATCCTTCAACAAGGACAATTCCTTAAGCCTCGGCCGCACCGATTCAGGTTCCATAAAAATGTTCAATAAAATTTGCATTTCTGGGATAGTTGAATCGTATCGTCTTGCCCGTCTTCTGCCAGATGGGGAGCATAAGGATCTGTGGGGCAGCGGTGATAGGACTGGTGTCGAAGGCCGATCCTGAGCCGGATCAACCGCCTGACCGAAAGGCATTCAATACAACACGCTGCATGATGCCCCACAATTCTCATGCTCTCTGCTTTGACTGCGTTTTATGTCCCCTGGGCGTGCTGCACCTTCTTGATGAGTTCCTCAAGCGCAGGACCAGGTCCCTCATCATGTTGTGTCAGATAGACAGCCGCTTTGCCTAAGCTGGTGAAGTCGGCCTGCTGAAAATCCTCTGGCGTGTACGAGACCAAGATCTCAAGTGCCAGATCTTCCGCCAAGGCTCGGATCAGCTCGACTTCGGGGGTCATGCTGGACCTCGCGTTCTGCTGCAGCAGCTTACCAGCGCCGTTCAATTCAGGCCAGTGCTCGTCAGGTGATATCGGCTGGGCAATCGGCCAAAACGGCCCTTACCTGCGTGATCTAGCAACACGGGCCTAATCGCTCGACCGAACTGGCCCAGGCGCCGACCACATTGTGCGAACACCAGGCACTCAGAAGCCTGATCCAATCACTTCCTCAGTCGTTACGCGGAAGTCGACCAGGGTGCCAGAACCAAAAGTGAGGGTCAGCAGCACGTCGGCAGCATCGCGGCCGCGGGCGTGACTTGCCCGAGCTCGTAGGTCATCTCGCAGCCGACACGGATCCGCATGGCTTCTCCTCAAGCATGGAGCAGGGCGAGATTTGGGCTGCTTCCGATCATGGTTGATCCTCGCCCGGATGGTGCCGGCAGACGCCCCGGGTGTGCCTCTCGATGGCCGCCAAGGCGGCATCAAGGGATGCGAAGGGGCCATGCTCAATGTCGGCCACAGTCTCCAGAGCATGGCCATCTGGGTGGATTGTGAACTGCTGGGCGGGTGCTTCCGTAATCCGGCCCATGGGGCGACCGAGCAGGTCCGTCAGGGTCCAGGCCCTGCCGTCGTCTGTTGATGTCACGGCTATATCCAAGCGTGCCTCCGGTTCGTGCACGGCTCAGGAAATTGTATGAGCTGTCGGTCTCACTACCAAGGCTTGCAAACGCGGTGTGTTCCTGTGTGCTCTCAGCTTCGCTGGTGTAGCGCGGATCGGCTACACTGAGAACTTCGCCTCTGACCTGGCCGACTGGGACGATGCGAAGCTCCGGTCGGAAGCAGGCGAGGCTGCTTCTGGAACATGAGGCTGAGGCCCTAGCTCGGCACCGAATACCGCGGCCAATCCAAACAGTAAGCCGCCCCGTCAGGAGCGGCTTGGAGAGCCAGCACTGAGCTGACGCTATGACAGGCTCAATCAAGCCTTCTGGAGGTTGGTTGCCGACTCCTTGCCGGTGCGGCGGTCGGCTTCCACCTCATAGGAGATCTTCTGGCCTTCCACGAGGCCGCGCATGCCGGCCCGCTCCAGGGCTGTGGCATGGACGAACACATCCTTGCCGCCACTATCTGGCTGAATGAACCCATAGCCCTTCGTCTCGTTATACCACTTCACAGTGCCAGTCGCCATTGAATATTCCTCAAGTCCCGTCAGGTGCGCTTCCGCCAAGTCATCCTGCCGTGTCCGGCCAAGAGGTCAAGCACTTGGTTACTGCTGGATGTAACGCAACTCCTGCATCATGCGCCCAGCGTGAGGCCGCCGCGGCTTCGACTGCTCTAGCGCCAATTGCGGCTTGGAATCCTCCCGTGCGAGGCCTCTGCCACGGCAACAGTTACGGACTTCTTGTCAAAATGTTTGTTATGTGAAATGATCTCTCGTTGCACCACAACCTTTTCTGAAGTGCGAATTCCGTTACAAACAGAGGATTGCGCTCGGAGACTGAATGACCTGCCCTACACCCACCGGAGCCTAGGTTACTACCGCAACGTCCACACCACGCGACTTACATCCCAATATACTTCCGAATGGGCCGTGATGGCTTTTCCGGCACCGGCTTGAGAGTCGAACAGCAGACTCTGACTCCGTTAGTCTTGGTCCGAATCCAGGTCCCCCAGCCACTGCAAATCATTGAGAAGTCTGGTTCTGAGGTGTAGACCGGTAAAGCTGTTTTACATGCATTTTACAGTTTTCGTTCTCGGAGCACCCTCGTTCGGCCCGTCCGCCATCATCACGCTCACCCTTTCGCCCGCAGATTCGAAACCCACTTGCATCTTATCCTATGGCAGCTAAGCTCTGCCACGGAGTTGCCCTTTAAAACGAAAGGCGTGAAGCCCTGCCAACCAGACCCACTTGCCGGGCCGGCCTGCCGCGCCCACTATGCTCTGGATGGGCAGCTCTACAATCTGAGAATCAGGCATGATCGGATCCGCTTGCCGCAGGATGGGCAACGATTGCTCCAGATTCGAGTCCCGGCAGAATGGCCGTAGCTGAGCAATAGCAAGGGCTTAGGTGTGGCGAACCTGCGATCAGTCTCAATTGTTTCTGTTTGCGTTTGACCACAGTGGCAAACTTGCGCAGGCCTACTGTATGCTCGTCTGCAGTCAGGCTGTCTAAAGGAGGCGCGCTTACCGCGTCGCGAGAGTTTCGATGAGTAAGATTCGGCGCAACGCGCCATGCTCGTGTGGAAGTGGCATCAAATTCAAGCGATGCTGTAGCGGTATCAATCGACGCTTTTCTAGAAGCCAAATTCCAACAGAGTTTCTGGAGGGGCTCCGTCGTCATCAACTCGCAGATGAGGCAATTCGTGTTTCGCAGCAGGGTCGCGGCAAACCAGTAATCTCGGCTCAATTGAATAAGCACCGCATTGTCGCAGTTCGCAATAAGATTTTCGCTTCCACTAAATGGAAGACCTTTTCGGACTTTCTATCGCATTACATAGTTCAGGTACTGGGTCCTGAATGGGGAAAGTTCGAACAGGAAAAGCCGTTTCCGGAACGACATCCAATACTTCAGTGGTACGAATTGTATTCGCAACACCAGCGCCGATACGCAGATGCGGGAGGTAATGTTTTTTCTTCTCCGATTACCGGAGTTGTGGCTTGCTATCTTGGTCTAGCCTATAGCTTGTACTTGCTAGATCACAATGTGGAACTTCAGCATCGGCTTGTCGCTCGTTTAAAAGACCGCAGCCAGTTCCAAGGGGCCTACTATGAACTGATGATGGCAAATAGTCTGATTCGTGCAGGCTTCGACCTTACTCTCGAGGACGAGACAGACAGGAAATCGAAGCATTGTGAGTTTGCTGCTATATCGCATCATACTGGGAAGCGGTACTGGGTCGAAGCAAAGACTCGATCGGTTGCTGGGCTGCTTGGGAAAACTGAGCGCGACGCCAAACCAGATAGTAAACCCTTGTCGAGGCTAGTTCCCCACCTCAACAATGCCCTTGCTAAACCCGCGGCAGATGAGCGTCTCATCTTCATCGATCTGAATGCAGATCCTACTGATATCCAGGGAGATCAACCAGCTTGGGTCGAAGCTGTGTTCAAGCGGCTTGATTCGTACCAAGAGCGGGAACTGCGGAATGGTGAATTCGCCTACGTCTTTGTCACGAATTTAGCGTTTCATCGTCAAATGGATGTGGCACCTAGTATCGCTGCCGTGTTGTTCGGTCTTGGGATTCGTGATTTTGGACGGCGCGATGCTGTGAGCCTCAGTGAGTTATACCGTCGAAAGCAGCGCCACATAGATGCGCACCACATCTCGGACGCGCTCCTAAATTATCTGAGCTTCCCGTCTACCTTTGACGGGCGTATGCCCTCGGAAGCTTATGAGGGAACCAAACGCATCAAGATCGGTAGCTTGATCGCCTTCGAAAATGAAGAAGGTCGCATAGTTCGTGGACAGGTGACTTCTGCCGTGATGATGCCTTCAGAGAAAAAGGCCTATTATGCGATTATCGAAGCAGACGGCACCTCTCGCATCTACACTGCGCCTGTAACCGATGGCGAGATTGCAGATTATGAAGCATTTCCCCATGCATACTTCGGCGAAGTTACACGGCCACCAAGGAAGAGCAAAACCCCCTTAGATCTATATGAATGGTTCTATGAGACGTACCGGGAGACCGACCGCAAGTTGCTGCTCGAATGGATAGGTCCAGCGGCCGATCCTAGGTAATTACCCACGCCCTTGTCATCAGGCGCAATTCCTGAATCCATGGGGCCATGGATCGCACTGATTTGCAGCGCCTGACGAAGGAAGAGCTGATCGAACTGGTGCTGCGGCTGCAGCGGCC
>NZ_JBVVAK010000057.1:0-50654 GCF_055792825.1 Microvirga sp. GN3 | reverse complement strand
GCGAAGCGGCCGTGCGCACCGTCGTCGATACGGCTCGGCTCACGCCAAGTGTCACCGTCTTCGGCACCATTCTCGCTACCGTCAGCGCCTGAAACCAGCCTCAGCAACGGCGTGGGTAATTACGATCCGTCGGCTTCGCACCCGGTGCAGAGCTTGGAGATCAAGTTGCTCGGACGACTTCAGCGGCACCGGACGCATGGTTGGACGTTGCGCCGCCTCGGCGATAGCCTCGGCATCGCGGTAATCATTCTTGTGTCCTTTGAGGAAGGGTTTGACGTAGTGAGCCGGCAGCAGGCGAACGTCATGGCCAAGGGCAGCAAGCTGACGGCCGACGTGATGGGCTCCGGTACAGGCCTCTATCCCGATGAGACAGGGCGGCACGTTAGCCAGGCAGGATTGCAGCTGTCCGCGCGCGATCTTGCGGCGCAGCACAATCTTGCCGCGGGCATCCATGCCGATGAGGTGGAAGGTGTTCTTGCCCAGGTCGATGCCGATGGTCTTGATGGTCTCAGCTGTGGTCTGCTGTGTCATGACATGGCTCCGTGGCTGTGGGACAATCCCGTACTCCCATGCTCCGCCCGGGAGCACGGCCGGTCCATGCCATTAAAACAGCTGATGGCCGCGGAGTGCGCACGCGCCGACGTGCGTGACGAGCGTCGCGTCTGGACCGGCCAGCGTCAGGTCCGCATGCGCCAAGAGCCGCACCGCTTGGTGTTCTTGGACGAGACGTACCGTCAACACCAAAATGACGCGCCTGCGTGGGCGATCCCGCAGGGGCCAGCGCCTGCGCGTAAGCGCTCCCTTTGGCCACTGGAAGACGCATACCTTTGTGGCCGGGCTGCGTTGTCACGAGCTGAGTGCGCCGTGGGTGATCGATGGTCCGATCACCCGGTTGGCGTTTGACATCTATATCGAGACGCAACTCGCTCCGACGCTGTGCAAAGGCGACGTGGTGATCCTCGATAACCTCGCAGTCCATAAGAGTGAAAGGGCGGCGGAATGCCTGAAGAGACACGACGCCTGGTTCCTGTTCCTGCCTGCTTACAGTCCGGATTTGAATCCGATTGAGCAGGCCTTTGCCAAGATCAAAGCGCATCTGCGCAAAGCCGAAGCTCGCACCTTGGACGCGCTCTGGTGCGCCCTCGGTGAGATCTGCAACCTGTTCGAGCCACAAGAGTGTTGGAACTACCTCAAGGCTGCAGGATATGCGTCCGATTAAGCATCCGATGCTCTAGTCTTGGCTTCCAAGCGCTTCAGGCCAACCCTGAATTAACATCACACGCGGATCACCAACTCGGGGCAGGCCACTTGGCAGCATCAAGTTCAGAGAGATGCCAGATCTAAGCAGTCGGCTGCTGGACATGTGCGGGCGGGGTCAGGAGGATTGTGGGGCACGTATTGATGCTGATCCTGCCTGCAGCGTGTCGCCCCAGGCCAGGAACTCTGCCTCCGCCCGATCAAAGCCGCCCTCATACTCGCGGATTGCGGCCCGCTCCTCGAAGTAGTCGAGCTACTCGGGGCTGAGATCTGTAGGTGCCACGCCATCGGCACGCTCCGGTGCCACCCGCGCCGATGTGTGGCCACCTTCCTCGCCCTCCCGTTTCCAGTGCGTGGCAGGGGTGGCAGGTGTGGCGTATTGCGCGGTAAGGCTTTCAGGGCTGTTCGCCGGGTGTGGCAGGCGGTGTGGCACCGGGTGGTTAGGCGGAGGGAAGCCCTCCGCCACACCCGCCACACCGTTTCGCTGAGTAAAGGTCGGACTGATAAGCGCACGAAGGCGCGCACGGGTTTCACCAATCATGCTCATCTCCCTCGAAGATCGCCGCCGTGATCACGTACACTCGCTTGTTCCCGATCGGCGTCCGCTCGGATCGCTGGAGCTTGCTACCTGGGTCGGGTCTAAGCATCCCGCGCTTGGCGAGCGCTTTCGCTGTCTCACGCGGATCAAGGCCCTTGCAGATTTCCTCCTTCCATTGCTCCGGGAGGACCCACCAGACCCGCTCAGCGCCAGCGCCCTTACGAAAGCCCGCCCGGTTGTTTACCGGCCGCGCATCCACATCGTCGGTCGGGTCGAAGCGGCTCTCGCCATGCGCTTCGAAGAAACGGCGCACTTGGGTGATCGACTCGCGCACCTCGCTCGGCTCCGATCCGCCACGGGTCGCAATCCAATCCGCCAGCGCCCGGGCGGCAGCGGTTTCCGCCTCTCCCTCCGCCCATGGCGCGATCCCGGCCCTCTGCGCGATCTCCCCAGCCGCCGCAATCAGACCGAGGCGGGCAGACGCGCGCTGCACCTGCCCATCCGCATTCGGCGGGAGGTGCTCAGCCTTGAACTGATCAACGATATCCAAGGCTAAGCGAGCGATCTCTTCAGCTTTGGCGGCAATCACCTGAACGAAGGCTGGGCCTGCCGTGCCATAGGCAGTCATAACCGCGTGCTGGAGCGCCTGTGCCAGCTTACCGGCGTCGACGTATTCGCCCGCGCTGTCGAACACGCCGAAGCCGCGACCCGCGTCTGCGGGGATGTCGAGGAGCCGTACGGCCTGTCCTGCATAAGCACGGCGCTGCTTATCCTGAGCAATCTTCTCCGCCATGGGCAGTTCGCCCGTGGAGAGCGTCAGCACCCGCCAGGTCATCGGAGCGCGCATTGAGCCATCGCGTGCAGCCCGTCCTTTTCCGGCCCCGGCCGCAAGCTGATAAACGGCGGTCGCAGCATCTCGGCTTTCAGCGACACCGATCTCGTCGAGACACAGGATCGTGTCGGTGACCATCGCAGCCGTCGCCTCTAGAGCGTTCGCCGTGGCCCGCCACGACCTCACGAAACCGGGATCGGCAGCCCCGCGGCCCCAGACTGAGGCTGCGACCTTGAGAGCTGTGGTCCTGCCGCGGGAACTCGCGCCATAGAGGTTGATACCACCGCCCTCTGCTCCGACCAATTCGAGCAGCGGTCCGGCAAGAGCGGTCGATACGGCGAGGACAAGCCGGCCGTGGCCGCACACAAGGCGGCCGACCGTTTCGCGCCACTCCCCAGGCGTGCCCTGGCTCGCATAGGGCGCCGCTGTGGCTCCGTCGAGGACAACGGTTTCGTTGGCAGGAGATCCGCTTACCTGCTCGGACAGGACGAAAACGCGCATCCCGGCAACCACGTGCCAGCCTGTCCGGCTGACTGTTGTTACCCGCTGAGCGACATCGATCTCGGACAGATACTCGGCGAACAGTTTGTGAGCACTGCGCACCACGTTCAACCCGCGCGAGGCCAGTTCGGCCGCTAGCGCCCCAAGGTCACCATGGAGTGCTGCGTCGCGCACGGCATACTCGTGCGTGCGGCCATCCGGATCTTGCCAGCGGAGCCACTTGGCCCAACCCTGTCCCATCGGGTCCCGGGCCCGACCGATAACCTCGAAGGGTCCTGAGATCATGATCCTTTCAATCGAGGCCTTCTGACCACGGCCGCGCTCGACCTCTGTCGTGAGACCATCCTTAGCCATCGTGAATCGGCCATTCGAGATATAGACGGGCTCTGACTTTGGCGTTTGAGTTGATGCAAGATCGGCTGGTTCGAGCGTTGCATCGGTTGGCTCGCTAACGCGAGCCATTGAAATCCATGTGTTTGTTGAGTTATTCTCAAAATTGGTCAGGCCGCTTGCTTGATTCCTTTGATCCCCGTCACCGTTGCCGCGGTGGCGGGTTTCTTCTTTCTGGTAATCCATCTATGCAGCCTCCCGTTGCTGCGATGTCCGCGAGATCTCCCACGCCTTCAAAGCAGCAAGAGAAAAGTATCTTCGACCGTTAATAAGAATTGGCTGCGGGAAGCCAGAGGTTTGATCTCGCAGAATCCGCCAGAGCCACATGTCTGATCGGCCGCCATAACGTGCCCTTACTTGCGGCGCAGTAACAAGAACGTCGTCTTTCTCCATTAATTTCTCCTCAATTGCGCTAACAATTTAGCGATAAGGAGAAACTGGCACAATTTGGAGGTATTGTCCTTTGCTTTTTTGGGTAGTCGGAAATATCCAAGTGCCTGATTAAGAATAGTATCCAATAGTTCGATTGGAAAATATGCTGATGCATCAATACTTAGGGGGCAATGGCGAGCGGTATCTACTAAATCTTGGCTGCCCCACGCGATTTTTATTTAAAAACGCTGTAGTCCTTTTTCGCTGAGGACAATGTCGCTCTTTAATCGGGAAGGAGCCCGGCAAGCACAGGGCTCTACCGCTCCGAGACGTACGAGAAGTGACCTTCTCCTATTGCTAAAGCGATCTGTGACGACCTGGAATCGAAAGAGCTGGTTCTGTGGAGCTGGTTGTGCTCGGGCGTAGGCGTCTCATGCCAGCTCCTCTGTCCCGAGACTTGTGTGAGCGGCTCGTAGTGCGGTGGAAGGGGGACCCTCGATCTGACAGGTAGCCTCCTTTGAGGTTAGACCCTCGGCCACCATGAAGATTATGTGGCGCTTTCGCGAGCGGCAGGGTGTCCGAATCCATCCGCTTTGGCGGCCGCCGTCCCATCCGTGTGCTGCACGAGGTACTCGTGCGTGCCCTCCTAGGGGCAAAGTCAGACATCGCGCTGTGCGAGACCGGGAGACCGTACGTCGAGTCGTGTCAGGCCGGGCTTGAGTGGTCTCAAGCGAGTCATAGGACGTTAAGAGCGGTTGAACCGCTCAATCCTGGTCCCGTCGTCTAGAGTTGCAGAGCCAATGCGCGCACCGGGTGTTGGCGCGCGTGTGGTGACCGCCCGTCGCAAGCGGAATGATGTGGTCGAGACTGGGGCACATGTGGTTCGGCCAGCGCAGCGTTGAATCGACGGGTGCACCGCAGATGCCGCAGATCCAGCCATCGCGCTCGTAGACCTCGACGGCGCGGAAGTGCTCGCTCGGTGCGAGACGCTTCGCGGCGCGTCGGCGGTGCCAGCGTGCGCGATCTTTCTCAGAATCGTTAGCGTAGACGCGCAGGCGCTCGCCGTAAGCACGTTTCTGGCAGCGTTGCGAGCAGAAGCGCTGCTTGCGGTCATATCCCGGTAGGAACGGAGCGCCGCACGCCTCGCAGCTGAAAACCGTTGGGGCGCGTGCGAAGTGCGCCATCCTACAGGTTTCGGAGCAGAACCGGCGCAACCGGCCTGTGCCGACCTTCGTGGAAGTGAACACGGCATCGCACGCCCTGCAGACCATTGTAATCTCGCGTGCTGGCAAACGGCAGTAATTGCTTATCCGGCACTATATGAAACCAGCCCTAAATGAGCCCTTTCTGGTCCCGACTCGCGCGCGAGGTGGTAAAAAAACTCCGGGCATGCGGGCCCGGGCGGTGGGGCGATGTGCGCCTGCGGAAGATTCGACCCCCCCGGGGGCAGAGGTGCGCAGGTCTTCGTGTGCCCAAGCACCATTGGGCTGGCTGCGTTGCATTAACTTGGAAAGGACAGAACAAACCCCATCATCCCCAGTGCCGGCTCATCCGATGGCACCCAGCGGCGCGGCCGCTTCACAATCAGCAAGGTTCACCCGAGTTCGGACGCGCAGGGCGTCGTTGATGCGCTGCCATGTGCCCTTTTGACGCCATCGTCGGAAATGATCATACCCGCTGTGCCGGGGAGGAAACTCGTGCGGCAGCGGGCGCCAAGGCTCACCGACACGCAAGATTTAGAGGATTGCGTTGAGAACCAGCCGCAGGTCATGCCTGCGGGGACGCCCGCGCCGGTTTGCAGGTGTGAGCAGAGGCCGGGATCGCCCACTCCGCATCGCTCAGGTCGGCGTCGCAGCATAGGGCTGTCATGCCCCTTCAGATGGGCTCAACCCAATTTTCCAGACACCCACTAGTGGTTAAATTCTAACGCTTGGTACTGACGACCAAGTCAGCGCTTTGGTTGGAAGCGGACATTCACTCATCCTCTCTGTACTACCGAATTTGACCCGATGCGGACTTTCAGTGGCTGAGTCAACGAAGTTAGAGCGTGGATTCGCCCACCGTTTGGATGAATGCGCGGAGGCCCGGACATCTTCGACGTCCTGGAGTCCCACACAACCTTCTCCACTTCCTTCTCAGATCAAAGCCGCTTGGTTTTGATCCCCGACGGGCACCATCACCCGTCGAGCCAGCTTAGACTGTCGCTACATGGGTTTGTAATCGGCAGCCTTCAGCAGTTCGGCGTTGCGCGAAACCTCCCGCTTGATGAAGCTGCCGAACTCGTCGGGGCTCTCATAGACCGGCTCGATCCCGAGGGCGGCCAGCCGGCCCGCGGCTGCCAGTTCGCGGGTCGCATCCGCCATCGCCGTATTGAGCCACGCCACCGTCTCGGCGGGCATATTCTTCGGCCCCCAGAGCCCGTACCACGAGCTGAACTCCAGTCCCGGCATACCGCTTTCCGCCGCCGTCGGAATCTCCGGGGTAAGTTGGCTGCGCTTCGCGGTCGTCGTCGCGAGCGCCTTGACCTGCCCATCCCGGGCCATCGGCAGGAGCGCGATGACGGGGTCGATCATGAGCTGGACGTGACCACCCATGACATCGGTCAGCGCGGGTGCCGTGCCCTTGTACGGCACGATCGTGAACTTCGCCCCGGCGAGGTGATTGAAGGCAATCGTTGCGATGTGGCCGGGGGAGCCGATGGCCGAAACCCCGAACTCCCATTGGCTCGGATTCTTCTTGGCATCCTCGACGACCTCGGCGATCGTCTTCTGCGGGTTCTTCGGAGACATGACCACCAGCATCGGCGCCTCGCCAACCCGCGCGATCGCGGTGAAGTCGGTGACTGGATCGAAGGGCACCTTGCTCATGACCTGGCGCGCCATCACGTGGGTCGCCGCCGAGAACAGCAGCGTGTAGCCATCCAGCTGGGACTGGAGGACGCCATTCGCACCGAGGGTCCCGTTGGCTCCGGGCCGGTTCTCGATCACGACGGTGGCACCGCGCTTCTCCTCGATCTGCTTGCCGAGCAGGCGGGCGAAGGCATCGACACCGCCACCGGCCGCGAAGGGCACGATGATCTTGATCGGGTGGGCCGGATACTTGGCCGGCTGGGCGGACACACCATGCACCCACGCGATCGCGGCGAGGCCGGTCACGAGGGCCTTCAGGAATGGGCGTCTTCCCGCCATCGCCCGCGCGCGGGCGAACGGCTCGGCGATGCTGGCGTATGAGATGCTACCTGCGGCATTTCGTGGGGTCATTGGCGTTCCCTCCTGGTTGATGGCGGAGCGTGAATCCGCTCCGCCGTTTTGTCATTAGTCTGCGTCTCGACCTGTTTACTCCGCTGCCACGGCCGTCGGTTGCTTGACGAGGCCGGCTGAGCGCAGCGCATCGGCGATCTCGACGTCGGCCCCCGGCTCCAGGGGCAGCAGAGGCGAGCGAACCGTTGCGTGCTCGAGGATGCCACGGGCGACAAGGCCATGCTTGAGCGCAACCGTGCCTTCCATGTGCGATCCGCGGTGGTAGACGGTGCGGGTTACCGGCAGCAGACGGTCATGGATGGCGCGGGCCCTGGCGTAGTCCTTGGCCTTGCCGGCGGCGATGAACTCGATGAGCGGCTCAGGGGCCAGACCACCGTAACCCACCAGGGCTCCGTCGACGTCGAACATCGTGTGCAAGAGATATTCGTCGTGACAAGTCAGGATCTGGAGATCCGGACGCTCGCGGCGGATGACCGGGATCTCGGTGTCCCAGCGGCGCATGTTGCGCACGCCGTTCTTCATGGCGAAAACGCCCGGCTGGGCCGAAATCTCGAGCTGGGTCTCGAGGTTGTAGGTGGCCTTGGTCACGTCCGGGTACTGGAAGAGGATCAGCGGCAGGCCGCTCTCCTCAAAGATGGCCCGGTAGCGGTCCTGTGGCGCGCCCTTCTGGTAGCCGAAGCGCAGCCAGCCATGCGACGGATACACGAGGCCGGCCGCGGCTCCGGCCGCGACAGCCCGCTTGGCTTCGAGCGCAGCCACCTTGGTGCCTTCCAGAGTGATCCCGGCGATGACCGGAACCCGGCCGTCGGTCGATTTGATGAAGCTTTGGATGACCGCAGTCTGCTCATCCTGGGTGAGGAAGGTGCCTTCGCCGGCATGGCCGAGAACGACCAGGCCTTTGACACCGTCGTGGCTGCCGAGCCAGGAGCCCAGGCGCTGAATGGCTGCATGGTCGACTTCGCCGTCGCGGGTGAAGGGGGTTACGGGAGCGGGAACGAGACCTCTGAGATCGAGGGATGTCATGTCAGTTTCCTCCAAGTTGCATCGTCGGTGTTGGGTTCGGCGCGATTGTCGCGGCAACACTTGCTTGCACGCAGCACCCAGGCTGGATCGGCGCTCTGGAAGCGGCTCTCGGGCGTCTTCCTCAATCGGGCCAGTCAGCACATGGGAGAGACAGTAGGCGGAATCGCAATATATCGGAATGCAGAGATCCGACATTTCAGATATACTTCATGAGGTATATCAGGAGATGATTGCCCATGGACTACGCGGCGTGGAAGCTGTTCATCGACGCCACCGAGCTCGGCAGCCTGAGCAAGGTGGCCTTAGCCTACGGCACGAGCCAACCGCACATCAGCCGCCGCATCGGCGAGCTGGAGCAGGAGTGCGGCGGGCGCCTGTTCCAGCGTACCGGACGGGGCGTGGTGCTGACCGAGCTGGGGCAGCGCATCGCTCCCAAGGTGCGGGCTTGGCTGACCAGCACCGAGCAACTCGCCAATGACGTCCGCAGCTCGGCCGGCACGCCGATCGGCAAGGTGCGGATCGGCAGCTTGCCCTCGACCTCGCACCCTTTGGTGACCACTCTGCATCGACGCCTGGCGGAGCAATACCCGCTGGTTCAGCTCGCGGTCCGGGAGGGTCAGGGCGCCCAGCTCGAAACCTGGCTCGAAGACGGCAGCGTCGATCTCGCGATCCTGTTCCGCACCAGTCCGTTGCCCAGGGATGGCGATACCTACCTCGTCGAGACGTCGACCTACCTCATGAGCGCGGCCGGCGACCCCCTGACCTCTAAACCGACTCTACCGTTCTCGGCTCTGCACAACCTGCCGCTCGTGCTGTTCTGCCGCCCCAGTTCGTGGCGCGACTACCTCGAGCAGCTTGCGGTCGAGCACAGGATCACGCTCAACGTTGCGCTGGAAGCAGATTCCCTGCGATTGCAGGCGCACATCGTCGCCGACGGTGGCATCTACGCGTTGCTGGGGCCATATGCGATTGCGGGAGCCTCGAAGGACTACCATGTCCAGTCGTCGAAGCTGGTTGATCCGGTCATCCCCCGCCACATTGCGCTGGCGATGTCGCGACATGGCGAGATGACACTCGCATGCCGGGCCGTGATGCAGGTCATCCGGGAGATCGCGAAGTCCGGTGTGGCTGTACCAGCCTCGGATGGAGTTGATCCATAGCCCGTTCGAATTTGGATCGAGGAAAGGTCAGCTAATGGGATGGTCCGGCCGTGCTTCTGCCCCGCTTGCCCGTAAGCTGTGGGGCTTGGAGCCACGCAAGGAGCACGTCCCATGTCATGGTCTTCTTCCTCTGCTGCGATCGCCACCCTGGGCATCGACCTGGGCAAGAACAGCTTCCATCTTATCGGCCAAGATGAGCGCGGTGCGATCGTGCTGCGCATCAAGCTCTCCCGCACCCAACTCTCTCAGCGGCTGGCCAACATTCCATCCTGCCTGATCGGCTTAGAGGCCTGTGCCGGGGCTCACCACATCGGCCGCCAACTCCAGGCGCTGGGCCATGACGTGCGCCTCATCCCGGCCCAGTACGTCAAGCCCTTCCTCAAAGGGCACAAGAACGACTATCGCGATGCCGAAGCCATTGCCGAGGCGGTGCAACGGCCCACCATGTCGTTTGTGGCCATCAAGACGCCCGACCAGATGGACCTCCTCGCCTCGCACCGGGTGCGCTCCCGTCTGGTCAGTCAGCGCACGGGCGTGACCAACCAGATCCGCGGCTTCCTCCTCGAGCGGGGCATTACCGTGCGCCAAGGGCTCGCGCCCTTGCGCCAGGCCTTGCCAGGCATCTTGGGTTCGTACTCTGACGCCCTGTCGCTCCGCATCGTTCGCCTCATTGCCGATTTGGCTGAGGACTGGCGTCAGCTCGACGATCGCATTGCCGATGTCTCGGCTGAGATTGAAGCACTCGCCGCTCAGGATGAACACTGCCAGCGCCTGATGAGCGTGCCAGGTGTAGGGCCGATCATCTCGTCTGCCGTGGTGGCGGCCATTGGAACAGGTGCAGGCTTCAAGCAGGGGCGGGATTTCGGCGCCTGGCTCGGGCTGGTGCCCAAGCAGGAGTCGACCGGCGACCGCACGATCCTGGGCAAGATCTCCAAACGCGGCAACAAGTACCTGCGAACGCTCTTCGTGCAGGCAGCCCATATTGTCCTGGTGCGCCGGCCGCATGGGGCGAGACTGGGGCTGTGGCCGTGGATCGAGGCTGCTGGAGGGCGGCTGCATCGCAACATGCTGGTGATTGCCTTGGCCAACAAGCTGGCGCGCATCGCCTGGGCCGTGCTGGCGCGGGGACATGCTTATCAGCCGAGGAGCGCCTCTCATGCGATGTGAGATGAGGAAGCTCCCGGCTCCTTCTGCAACCGATCAGCCCTGAGGGTTTGACGATGAAATCAGTTCAGTAAACAGCGATTTCCCGCCGAGGTCTGCGAGATGAGGCGGAGATGGACGAACGGTCTGCCCGGCGCAACCACAAGACTGGGTGCCATGATGGCCCACAGAGGTCTTTCAGCTAGCGAGTCTTGGATGCGCGCGGATACCCATGCTGGCCCGGAGCATCGGCTCCACCACGAGGCCGAATACATTGATGCAGCTCTCACGTTCATCCGTCTGCCAACATCATCTTGCGACGCACGGCCGGACCATACAAACTGGCACGAAGCTGACGTTGGCCCAACTTCCGCTTTGGGTTCAGCCGGGTTTCGCGGATTGGTTACCAAGTGTTAGATTTTAACCACCCGCTAATGGATGAGATCCGACAGGCATCAAATCTACATTCGGGGACATTATCGTGCACCCTCACGGATTGGCACCACGTTGTCTGCGGTTGACTCTCCGATGATTTGCACAACGTGGCGAGCCCAAACCTCCAGCGCGTTGCGCTTCTCAGGAAGATAGGAATGTCGGTTGTAGACGGCCGCGACACCACTGACCTCGCCGCCGCGGTGGTTTAACACGGCCTCAATTACGTGGATCGGTTGACCGAGGCGGGCCATGCCTGACGCAGCGGTTCGCCGCAGGTCGTGCAGGCGCCACGGCTTGATCTGTACTCTGTCGGGATCCGCACCGCAGGCCTCCGCCTCATCGCGCGCGATCTTGAGCATGGTCGCGTCGAGGCGAGCCTTCGCCTTAGAGTAGCCTGAGACCGATGTTTCACCAGTCGTGGTGAATAGGAAGCCTGCAGCCCCTTTGAGCCGAGGCAGTGCCTGGATGATCCTGCGCGCTGCTTCACTGAGTGGCACGTCATGCGCCTCGCCGTTCTTTGTCCGCTCCCTCGGGATTGTCCATTGGTCGCCGGCCTTGTTAAGTTCGCTCCGCCGGGCGTTGGCTACCTCGTCGCGTCGCTGGGCTGTCAGGATCAAAACCTGCACGAAGGGTCCAAATGGGAAGCCAAGGCAATCTGCCGCCTTCCAGATGAGGCGCAGCTCATCGTCTGACACGACGCGGTCGCGACTTACCTCTTGGGCGGGAGCTTTGATCCGAACGACAGGCGACGTGTCGACGATCGAACGATCAACGGCCCAATTGAAAAGCTTTCTGATGGCAGCCAAGGTGCGATTAGCCTGCACCGGCTTGCCTTCATCAATAATGCGATCAAGTAACTCAATTACGTCGCGGCGCGTGATTTCTTGGATCCGCCGATTTGACCAGTATGGTCGCACGTGCAGCTTGAAAGTCCGCTCAACCTCCTCGGCGGTTCGCTTCTTATTATTCGTGCGGACATGGCGGGTGATGAACTCGTCAAGCACGGCCGATACCAGATCTTGATTGGGCTGCCCCTCACGCGCTTGGCGGAGTGCTAGTGCCTTCTCAGTGCCCGGATCGCGGCCAGACGCGGCAGCTTGCAGCGCCGCCCGACCGCGTTCGCGTGCGACAGCCAAGTCGAGCGCGGGGTAGGTGCCCAACGTCAGCTTTCTTGGTTTGCCGCCAAACCGGTAACGAACAGCCCATGATTTCGCGCCACTGGGTTGCACCACGAGATAGAGGCCGGGCAGGATGGCGTCTGGAATTTCTAGGCGCCGCTGGGGATCGGACCTAATGCGTTCCACGCTCTGTGCAGTCAAAGGCTTTGGCATGCTTGGCTCAGGAAGGGCACGAACCCTCTCTTCGATCCTCGGGTAACGCTGGGGTAACGAACTAGGCCCGTTATGACCCGTTATGTGATGAGCCTAACGTTGGCTCACAAATTGTCAAATATCCACATCTTACAGGCACTTACCAGGAAACTAATGTTAGGCTCTGTGAAGTGTTGGTAGGCCTATTCACCAGATTGTGGATCTGGGGGTCCCCCGTTCGAGCCGGGGCGGCTGTACCACTTTAAAATCAAAGATTTCGGCCGTTTCGAACCCGCGACCCTGTGCTCTCCCCCCTGAGACTTTGAACATCTGCTCGTCGTTGGAAGATTGCACTCCTTCTTTCCGACAGGTCTCGATGTCCGTATTGCGGGATCATGATCAGCCGCCAAGCTGGTGCATCGGTTTTAGGCATTCTGAACGCTTCATGGTTGTCCTTCGATCATGAACTGAACGGGGACATACGTTCTCCTCGGGCTTACGATGCGTGTGTTTCTGGCGCTCACGATGGCCAGTGCTCGCGCCTGGTGAAGATAATCCTGCCTGCTTGGAGATTTTCTCGGCGAAGTGGATTCGGGTCGTCGTCAAAAATGCGGCAAAGCAAAGAAAAGCAATAGTTTCACGCAAGTGGAAGTGGCTCTAGCCAAGCCTTGAATTTCGTGTGGTTACAGAGTGCCATTAAGGTCATTTTCAACAAGGAGCCACGTATTCCGTCCGATGATGCGGATGGATCGTGCCAATGCGCCAGCGGACATCACTGTGCCAAAATTACTTTATATCTGCTTACTCTCTGGAGTGACGCGTCCTCCCGAATAGATCGGCACCGATACTCTTTCTTCGAAGGCACCCGAGAATGTGCCTCTTAGCATGACGGCGCTCGATCTCTGACCGGAGATTCAGGTCATGGCGACATATCCGGGATTCATCCGTGCGTTGCGCAATGAGAGCGTTGAGACCGCTACCTGACGCTATTATCGGAATACGGCCGACGGAGAGCCGGTCACTGTCACCTATAACTTCATGACCAGCCCCATGGGGCCCGCTTGGTACGGCGATCCGAGCTACCGTTTCAAGGTTTATTCAACTTCCGACAAGGCTCTCATCGAGACCGCGCTTCGTGCCTTCAGCGCAATTTCGGGCGTTACCTTCGCCAAAAGTGCTTCACAAAATGCGGATTTGATGTTCGGCCAGTTCGACATCAGCGGCAGCGTCGCTGGGTATGCCGATATGCCATGGATCGACAAAACCGGTTCAGGAACTCAAAGCAGTCAGATCATCATGATCGGTGTGGCTCAGCGGCTGACCACGACAAGCTGGGGCTATCAAGTGGTCCTGCACGAGATCGGGCATGCCTTGGGATTGAAGCACAGTTTTGAAGGACGGAATCGCCTCTCGCTTGCCGATGACAATACGGACAACAGTGTGATGTCCTACACGCAGGGTGTTACCTCTTACGGTCTTGGACCGTATGACATCATGGCCCTTCAGAGCATCTATGGGCCGGCAAATGCACGACTGGGTTCGTCCACCTATAAGTTCGGCGCGAACAAAATCATCTGGGACGGAGGAGGGACCGACACCATTACCGCAGCCCACCTGCGTGAGAAAATCACTCTCTATCTGGATGACGGCACGCAAAGCCACATCGGGCGAAAGCATGCGATCCTGACGAGTAAGCAGGTTTGGCTCGGACATTTCACCATGATCGAGAATGCCGTCGGCGGTGCTGGAAACGATGCGATCTACGGAAACGAGCTGGCCAACAATCTGAAGGGTGGATCGGGCGATGACAGGTTGACCGGCCGCACTGGCGACGACTGGCTCTACGGCGGCGGTGGTGACGATCATCTTTCCGGAGGCGCAGGCGCAGACACTTTCTACGGCGGTTCGGGGAAAGATCGATTCATCTTTAAGACGCTCAGCGAACTTGGATCGTTAAATGCCTTCGATCGCATTCAGCAGTTCGACAGGAACGATGTTCTGGACTTTCGCTCCTTCGATGCCAATCCGGCGGCGTCCGGTCGTCAGAAGATCAAGTTCACCGGCAATTTCAGCGCAGATGTTGAACATCAAGCCATGGGAACAGCATATTATAACCGGATCGCAGACAAACTGATGATCGAAACGACGGGCGACGGCGTCGCCGATTATCAATTGGCGATCAAGGGCGTGGACGCACTGAAATCCGCTTACTTTCTTGTTTGAGTGTTGGCGATCGCAGGAGCTAGCGCATCGTGCGGACCCAGAGGGCCGCGTCAGCGACCCGTAGGGCCACGCCAGTGAAAAGTGGATCCGGTTTTCCGCATCAACGATGCGCCGCTTAAGGGATTGAGCATCGGACCCAAAAGTGGGTCCACTTTTGGGTCCGATGCTCTAAGTCTTCATCCCTGCAGCATCCGATATGGATGAGCCTCCGATCACCGGCTTCGTGTTGTACAGCGTCCTTAAGCCATGATGGGCAATATTGTTGCAGCCAATCGACACTGGTTCTCACACCGAGCCTCTCGAGAAGGCTCTTGATCAGGTTGAGCCATACCTCGACTGAAAATTTTTCGATTCTTTGAGGAATAAAGCATCGATCAGAGTGTCTCAGGGAAGCGGTTCTGCGCCGGAACTTCTGGTCCATCTGCGGGGGAATGGGTCCGATGCCTCGTGTAATTCCTAAGATCGCCGACGATCCATTCGAGGGGCTGCGCCTGCCCGTGAACATTTGGAAAGCCCTTGAGGACGCGCATATCGCCAGCCTCGAACAGCTCAAGACCATGATCCCCACCATCGAGCAGGTGCAGGGCATTGGGCCGGAGGAGGCCCAGGTGATCAGAGACAGGCTTGAGCGTCTGGCCACACGGCGTGTCGTCCGGGTCAGGCTGATCTTTCCCAAGCGGCCTCGCCGTGGAAAGGGAACCGTTCGACGGACTGCAAATCGCTCGTGATGCTGATCTCTCCCTCCATGCGTTCTGCCGTCCAGCATGGACCGGATTGGCCTGTTGTCTCACCAACATCGGGGCTATCACCTGCACCTGAATTGAAATAGGACCGGGGCGAGCGAGGGGACCTCGCGGAGCAAGGCCCGCCCTCCGAGGATCGGGCGGGGCTAGAGGCTAACCATGGAAACAGAACCAGTGACTTCCGAGGCGCGTCGGGCACGGGCCGGCGTTCTTTATGCCTTGGCGGCATTCTTCATGTGGGGCCTGGCCGTTCCGCTGCACTTCAAGCTCGTGTCGGCCGTGCCAGCCCTGCAGATCCTCGCTCAACGCATCGTCTGGGCGAGCGTGTTCGCGCTGGGCCTGATCCTCATCGGCCGGCAATGGCGCAAGCTTGTCGAAGCGCTGACCTCCGGCAGATGGCTCCTGCTGCTGTGCCTTTCGGCGGGCCTGATCGCCATCAACTGGCTCGTCTATATCTGGGCCGTCAATTCCGGGCACCTCGTTCAGACAAGCCTCGGCTACTTCATCAATCCTCTCCTGAACGTCGTGCTGGGCGTCCTCTTTCTCCGGGAGCGGCTGAGCCAAGCGCAGGTCGCGGCCTGCGTGATTGCTGGGCTGGGTGTGCTCGTTCTTGCAATCTCCTCGGGTGAGATGCCCTGGGTCGCGCTGGTCCTGGCCTGCAGCTTCGGCTGCTACGGTCTCGTCAGGAAGATCGTGCCGGTTGCTCCTCTGATAGGCTTTTGCACCGAGTCGCTTCTGCTCACCCCTTTGGCCCTGGGTTATCTGGCCTGGGCCGCCGTGAATGGCCAATCCGTGGCGTTCCAGGGTGATTGGAGTCTCGACGCACTCCTCATTCTGACAGGGCTTAGCACCGCCTTGCCCCTTATCTGGTTTGCGGCAGCCGCTCAAAGGCTGAAGCTCTCTACCATCGGCCTGCTGCAATACCTGGCGCCCTCGGGCCAGCTTGCGCTCGGCGTTCTCGCTTACGACGAGGCTTTCGGGTGGATCGATGCCCTTGCTTTCGGGCTGATCTGGATCGCCCTTGCGATTTACACCATCAGTGCCCTGAGATTGGCTCCGCCGGTGCCCGAGCCAGAGAACCGGTTAGAGAATGGCTCGCGCCTTGCCGAAAAGGGCATTCCGACGGCCCGGTAGACTTTTTGACGGCTTGGCCTGATGCTGTGGGGCAACCGCGGCCGGGCCTGCGCGATGACTTTCAAGTCAGGCTCTGAAGAGGACGCTAGTCTGCGATGGTTGGGCGCCTGTGGGTCAAAGTGCTGTCAGCAGCCTTTTATGGTGTGGCTCTCCTGTTTCTGGCCACCGTCGCTCCTCTAGGAGCCAAGGCACAGCCTACACCGGCTCCGAGCCCTCCTCCACCCCAGGTCCAGCAATTGCTGCAGCTCCTGCAAGATCCTGCCGTCCGCTCATGGATCGACGAGCAGCAGAAGTCTCCCGTCGCAACGACAGCCCCTGCGGCCGCTCCAACGACATCGGAAATCATGATGCAGCGGATCACGGGCCTGCGGGAGCGCCTTGCCGCCCTTGCTGCAGCCGTGCCACGGCTTCCGGACGAGTTTCGGAATGCATCCGGTCGACTCCTTGAAGAACTGCAGGGGCGAAGGCCGCTCGCCGTAGTGCTTCTCATCATCGGATTCCTCGCCCTGGGGGCAGGGGTCGAGTGGCTCTTTCGACGGGTGACGGGTCCGTCTCGACAGCGGATTGCAACCCGGCCCGTGTTCGCTACCTCCGAACGCCTGCATGCGGTTGCCTTGCGTTTCGTTTTCAATCTGGCCGACATCGCGATTTTTGCGATCGGAAGCATCGGAGCCTTCCTGGCGCTGGACTGGCCGCCGCTCCTCAGGCAGGTGGTGGTCGCCTACCTCTTCGCTGCCGTCATGTTGCGGCTGTTCCTGATGGTGAGCCGGTTCCTTCTTGCGCCAAACCATGCCGCATCAGGAGATACCGAGCGGTTCCGCCTGATTCCGACAGGCGCTGCTGCCGCGCAGTTCTGGCACCGGCGCCTCGCCCTGTTCGTCGGCTGGTTCGCCTTCGGGTGGGCCACCGTCGATGTGCTCAAGATCCTGGGCTTCACGCCGGAGGCGCGCGCCGTGGTGGCTTATGCCCTCGGCCTCGGGCTACTCGCCATCGCCCTCAACGTCGTCTGGACACGGCCCACGCCGGCACCAAGCGCAGCCCCGGAAACCGGAGCGCCGAGACGCGTGTCCCATATGGTCGCGGCCAGCCTGCTTTCCGTCTATTTCGTTCTTCTCTGGGGCCTCTGGGTGGCAGGTCTCATGGGCTTCTTCTGGCTTGCCGTCATCGCCCTCCTGCTCCCGGTTGCCATCTCTGTTACGGAGAAGGCCAGTCGCCACGCCCTGCGCCCGCATGAGGAATCGGAAGCCTCGCGTCAAACAGGTTTGACGACGGTTTATCTGGACCGCGGAATCCGGGCGCTGCTCATCGCCGGCGCCGTGTTGCTGCTGGCCGATGCCTGGCACATCGATCTCGTCGAAATGACAAGCCGCGACACGCTTCTGACACGCCTCCTCCGAGGCGCCCTGAGCGCCGTGGTCATCCTGCTCGTTGCCGATCTGATCTGGCAGGTGACGAAAACCTTGATCGACAGGCGCCTCACACGCGCACAGATTGTCACGGCCACGAATAGTGGAATCGCCTCGCGCGAGGCGCGGCTGCGGACGCTCCTGCCGATCTTTCGCAATGTGATTTTTGCCGTTCTGGCGGTCGTCGCGGTGCTGATGGTTCTCTCCGCGCTGGGAGTGGAAATCGGCCCGCTAATCGCAGGCGCGGGTATTGCGGGTGTCGCCATCGGCTTCGGTGCGCAGACGCTGGTCAAGGATGTGATCAGCGGCGTTTTCTATCTCCTCGACGATGCATTCCGAGTCGGCGAATACATCCAGAGCGGCAGCTACAAGGGGACGGTCGAATCCTTCTCCCTGCGCTCGGTCAAACTGCGCCACCATCGCGGACCGGTTTACACAGTGCCCTTCGGCGAGCTTGGGGCGGTGGAGAACATGAGCCGTGACTGGGTGATCGATAAGTTCCAGATCGGCATTACTTATGACTCCGATCTGGAGAAGGCACGCAAGCTCATCAAGAATATCGGTCAGGACATGGCTGCCGACCCGGAATTCGGTCCGAACATCATTGAGCCTTTGAAGATGCAGGGTGTCGAGCAGTTTGGAGAGTTTGCAATTCAGATCCGCTGCAAGATGACGACCCGACCGGGCGAGCAATTCGTCATTCGACGTAAGGCCTTCGCCCGCATCAAGAAGGCATTCGAAGATAACGGGATCAAGTTTGCAGTCCCGACAGTTCAGGTCGCTGGTGGTGGCGAGGCAGCGCCTGCCATTGCGCAGGAGGGGCTTCAACTCGTCAAGCCGGCAGGTGCTGCAGAATAAACCTTACGGCAACTTAACCATCAGGTCGCTTCTCCACTCCGATCCATGCCCAGCTTGTAGAAAAGGCCGGCATTCGTGCCGAAGACCGCATCGTGATGGCGGGTCGGGACGAAGTCCTGGCACATGGTAAGCCAATCCGCGTAGTCACCGGCAAGCCTCAGGACTGGCCAGTCGCTGCCCCAGATGAGGCGCTCCGGGCCGAACAATTCGAGAAGCGCATCGGCATAGGGCCTGATCGCCGCCGCATCGCGCCGCTCTCCTGCCTCGGTCAGAAGGCCCGACAGCTTGCAATGGACATTCGGAAGCGCGGCCAGGCCGGCCATGGCTTCGCGCCAGGGGCGGATCTCCCCGGTTGCGATGCGTGGCTTCGCTCCATGGTCGATCACGATGGGAAGATCGGGGTGACGCTCAGCAAAAGCCGTCAATGCCCTGAGATGCTGCGGCATCACCAGGGCATCGAAGCGCAGATCCGCGTTCTTCATGGCCGCGATGGCAGGATCGAGACGCGGATCGTCGATCCAATCCACGTCTGCGATGTCCTGCAGCATCGGCCGAAGGCTCTTCAGTTTCGGATGGGCTGCGAGGCGCGTGATATGACTTGCGGCGTCGGAAGCCTTGAGATCGACCCAGCCCACGACGCCAAGGATGAGGGAATGCCGATCCGCCAGTTCCAGCATGAAATCGGTGTCATCCATCCTCGGCAGCGATTGCACGAGAATTGTACCGCCGATGCCGTATGCCTGTAAGGTCGACTCCAGATCGTGCGGCATGAAATCGCGATGGATCTCTGCAAGATCTGGCGGCGGCCACTGGCCTTCTCGGTTGCGCATCAGCCAGAAATGCTGGTGAGCATCGATCCGCATCGGACTCACTCACCTTCGCCGGGGAGGGGAGCGGCTTCGTTCACCAATCCGAATTTCCGGAGTGCCGTCCAGAATTCTGCCGGGATGCCGCTCTCAAACCATTCCACGTTGGTCTTAAGCTGCTCGGCATTGCGGGCGCCGGTCACACAGGAGACGACGGCGGGATGGGCCATGGGAAAGTGAAGGGCTGCGGCCGGGAGCGGCACATCGAACCTGTCGCACACGTCTTTCAGCGCCTGGACGCGCTGCACGACGTCCGGTGGAGCATCCTCGTAATTGAACTTGTTGTTGCCGGCGAGGATACCCGAATTGAACGGGCCTGCGATGACGATCCCGGTTCCTGCGCGAACGCATTTCTCCATCAAGGGAAGGCTCGTCTGCTCAAGCAGCGTGTAGCGGCCCGCCAGCATGACGACATCGAGATCTGCTTCCTGCATGGCGTCATGAACGACTTCCGCCTCGTTGACACCGAGCCCGATGGCGGTGACACGCCCGCTGCTGCGCAATTCCAAAAGCGCCCGGAATCCACCCCCGGTGGTGAGCTGGCGCCAGTAATGTTCATGATTGTCGCCATGGGTATAGCGGCCGATATCATGGATGTAGAGAATGTCGATCTTGGTGATGCCGAGGCGCTGCTGGCTGTCCTCGAAGGATTTCAGGATGGCGTCGTAGGTATAGTCATAGGTGGGGCGGAACGGGAGGGGATGGACCCAGCCATTCTCCTCGTCGCTGACGCCATCGTCGGGCACCATCAGGCGCCCCGCCTTCGTGCTGATGACATAGCTGTCCCGCTCGCGGTCGCTCAGCAGGACGCCGAGGCGGCGCTCGGAGCGCGTGTAGCCGTAATAGGGAGCGGTATCGAAATAGCGGATGCCCCGGGCCCAGGCGGTCTCGGTCGTGGCCTGAGCCTCGGCATAGCTGGTCGGCGCATAAAGCCCTCCCATCGGTGCGCTGCCAAGTCCAAGCGCGGTGAGGGACAGGTCCCTACGGGGAAGCGTACGGTGCTCGGAGACTTTCATGACAGGCCCTCGATTGTCGCCCGACAGGGGCATGCCGCCCACCGCGCCTTTCGAGGCTTGGTCGGACTGTCGATGCAATGGCGGAGAAGAGCTGTCACGTCTCGCATGCTTCCTCCCTCTGCAACATGACCCTGTTCTCAGCAGGGCTTCTTTTGAGAATTGTCATTGGCCAATGGAGTATGGCCGGGAGGAATAATTGGTCAAGTTGAAAGGGTAAGGCCTACAGCGTCGATCCAAGATGCCTCGAGGCTTCATGCTCGACGCAACGAAAAAGCGGCTCCGGTCTGGACCGAAGCCGCTTCCAAAAGTTCAATAAGGCTCGCTTAGATGACGATGAAGTCGGCAGCCGTGAGCTTGGCGAGATTCTCGATGACGGCGAACTTCACCGCGGCCGTGGAGCCGGTGCCGTCCGCGTCATAGGAGAGCGCGCCCGTCTTGTTGTCGTAGATGATGCGGTCGCCGGAATCCAATGCCTTCGACCCGACGACGAAGCTGCTTGAGGAAAGCTTGCCGTACTTGAGCTTGGTGAACGCCGTATCGTTGAGGCGGATCGTGTCGTCGGCGACATTGAAGTCGACGATCACGTCCACATTCTTGGTGCCCAGCTTGGTGTCGAAGGTGAAGCTGTCCTTGCCGGCGCCGCCGATCAGGACATCGCTGCCGTTCTTGGCCCAGATCTTGTCGTCGCCGCCCTTGCCGTCGATCAGATCGCTGCCGGACGTGCCCGTCAGGCTGTTGGCACTGCTCGTGCCGTTGATCGTCTTGGTGGTGATGGGACGCGGCGAGGGGGTCGGGGTCGGAGTGGGCGTTGGAGCCGTCTCGGCCACGTCGGCGACCTTGAAGGTCACGGTGCCGGTGTCGGTGTCGCCGTCCATGTCCTTGGCCGTGTAGCTGAAGCTGTCCGAACCGAAGAAGTTGGACTTCGGCGTGTAGACGAAGGAACCGTCAGCGTTGAGCTTCACGCTACCGCCCTGAGCGGTGGCGAAAGTGCCGGCCGCTGCCGTCTTGCCGCCATCGGCCGCAACGTCGTTGGCGAGAACGCCCTGTGCCGCGGAGACCGTAAGGACCGAATCTTCCGTCGCAGCATAGATGTCGTCCGTCGCGGTGACGGAATTGTCGCCCGCGCCAGGGTTCGGCGTCGGGGTCGGCTGCGTCGGTGTGGTGACGGTGCCATTATGGTTGAAGCTCAAGGCATAGAACGAGGTCTGGCCGTAGCCCGATCCATTGCTCTCGTTCGCACCGAGATAAGCGCCGGCCTTGAAATAGAACGTATCCGACTGCCACACGCTGTTGATCTTGCTGACCGATTTGTAGATCTGGCCGTCCGCGAAGACCGTCACTTCGAGGTTATCGCCCTTGGCGTTGATCGTGTAGGAGAAGCGCTCGTCCAGGGACACGTCAGGCTGCTGGCCCGAAGCGTTCACGAAGTAGAACTTCGTCTCGCTGTTATTGGAACCGGCCTGATCGTTGGCGAAATAGAGCTTGCCGTTCTCCCAGTAGAGACGAACCAATTCGTCGTCCTGGCCGTGGATCTGGCCGACGATGATGCGCCCGCCCGCGCCGTCGCGGTTAGGAGCGGCATCGACCTCGAGAGTGGCGCTCATGAAGCCGCCGGTCTTGAGATCCCAAGCGGCATTAGCGGTGCCGTTCATCTCGCGCAGCTCAGAACGGGCGTAGGAGGAGCCGCTGGTGGTAGCGCCCTCGACCGGAGCCACGAAGGTCATCGCCCCGTCGGCAGCGGTGTAGAAATACTTGGAATGCTGGTAGCCCGAGAGATTTTTCACTTCCATGGCATTGCCACTGAAGCCGCCATTCGAATCCACAGGAAGGGTGATCTTCCAGTTGGACAGGTCAAAGTTGCCGCTCGGCGCGACAAAAGAATTCAAAGCCATGTTGTCTGCCCCAAAATTGAGCGAGCCCCTTTCGCGAGGCTTCTGAGTAAAAATTGTGCCGTTCTACGGAGAATTTGCCAGGATAATGGCAGGAAGAAACGCAGGATACATACAGGTAGAGATGAGCGCTAATCTATACGTTCATATTACTGCGGATCTCAAGATTTATATCTCGCTATCCGCTGACGGTGTTGTGAATATTGAATAAGGCAACATCGTGGCGTTGCAAGGAGAATCTTACTCGAAGGTTAAGGATTCTATCGTTCCATAAGATTATAGAGATTTAAGAGGATTATAAACCTTGAATTTACTATCGCGAATAGTTCGCATGCCCGGCTAAAAACAGATGAGTGATACTCACGGCGCATGATGTAGAGGTCGCCTCGAACCTTCCCAAAGAAAGAGCGCCTCGTCGATTGGCGCTCTAGGTAGGTCGCGGTTGCGACCAGAGGGAGGACCGTGCCAGCCAGGCACATGAGAAGGCTGCGCCTGAAAGGTAAACGAGTCGTTACGAAAGACAGTAAGACGGCTAGTCTTTCAGGATATCTTCCGGCCGTGTGATGTCCTGCAGATCAGCATTCTGAACAGGCGCGTAGCCGAAGCGCTCCGCGAGGGCATCGAACGAGTCGCTCATGTCGTGCCCGCTCTGCACACCATGGCAGACGGCGAAATACTCAATGACGGCATTCTCCTCTGCTCCGGAGGGCGATGCCAGGTTCAGGACGGCCACTTTCCACTGTCCGCCATCGCTCTGCCAGATCGCCGAGGGTTTCGTCTTGGAGCAGAAATAGAAACCGGTTGACGCCGCGCCACCCGTCCTGGGGCTGCGCTTGTCATAACTGCCGTTCGGGTGATGGGAGGTCCATTCCTTGGAGATCACCTTGAAGAGGGCACTGTTCGCGTTGGAGCCGACGATGTCCCGGCTCTCGATGCTGAACCAAGCGCAATAATCCATCCGGAAGCGTCCCTGCATCAGTTCGGCCGAGAGCGCAGTTGTTCCGCCCGATGTGATCCCGGCGATGCAGGTGAAGAGAATGGCGGCACGGACGATCGTCATGAAAACCCTTCAGGAGCGGCGTGGCCCATTAGTGCAACACCAAGAGCCAGCCAACCAGCGCCACAGGGGCGATGATGCCGAGAACGAAGGAAACAGCACCGTGGGTCATAGAAACCTCCTGCTGATTTCCTTAACGTAGTCTTAAAGGCCGCAGGAAGCGGTGCGCTGCAGCACGTGCTACGGACACAGGTGCCCCGATTCAGGATTTCTGATCGTCCGATGACCCTGATTCAGGAGGAGAGGCCGTGGCTGGTCCGTCTTCGGCAGGCGTGCCGTTCCGGGCCTTGCGCTTCTTGTCGAGCCATTTGAACAGCATCCACCCCAGGCCCGAGCTGAGGGCCGCGATCACCACAAGGCCGGAACTCGGATAATCACGGAAGTTGATACGCTTCGTACCATTCAGCTCTTCCAACTCGTCGTCCGGCTGTTCGTCTGTCTCGGGCATGAAACGCGTCTCGTAGGGGATGCCTCCCATATAAGTCCCGCAACGAGGGTTTCCATCGCTTTCTGAAAGCGATGGTATGATCTTGAGAAACGACGAGGGCAAAAGAAAGCGCCCGGCTCGAGCGAGCCGGGCGGGAATGTTGGGTTCTGTTTGGGCCAGGGTTCAGGCCGCCTTCATGCCTGAGAGGAAGGCCGAAACCTCCTGGCCGAGATCGCTGGAGTGGCGGGCCAGTTCCCGTGCTGCGCCCAGCACCTGGGACGCTGCCGTGCTCGTCTCGCCAGCGCCATGGTGCACGTCCGCGATGCTGCCGGTCACGGCCTCGGTGCCGCGTGCTGCCTCCTGCACGTTGCGGGCGATCTCGGCGGTTGCCGCGCCCTGTTCTTCCATGGCTGCGGCAATCGAGGTGGAGATCTGCGACATCTCGGTGATGGTGCGGGCGATCTCCTGGATCGCTGCGACCGTCTGCTGCGTGGCCTGCTGCACTGAGCCGATCTGGGCCGAGATCTCCTCCGTCGCCTTAGCCGTTTGGGTGGCGAGATCCTTGACCTCGGAGGCCACGACCGCGAAGCCCTTGCCGGCCTCGCCGGCGCGGGCGGCCTCGATGGTGGCGTTGAGGGCCAGCAGGTTGGTCTGGCCGGCGATGGTGTTGATCAGCTGCACCACGTTGCCGATCTTCTCGGCACTGGCCGCGAGCTCCTGCACGGTTCCGCTGGTGCGCTGGGTGCCGGCGACCGCCTTTTCCGCCACCAGGGAGGACTGGCTGACTTGAGCGGCGATCTCGCGGATCGAGATGGAGAGCTCTTCCGTGGCGGCGGCCACGGTCTGCACATTGGAGGAGGTCTGCTGCACCGCTGAGGCGACGCCGACCGATTGCTGCGTCGTCTGGTTGGCAACCGCCGTCATCGACTGCGCGGTGGCCTCCATCTCGGTTGCCGCCGAGGACAGGCCCTGCGTCAGGGCCGAGACGTTCGTCTCGAACCGCTTGGTCAGCTGATCCAGCACCTCGGCGCGACGCGTCTTTGCATCGGCTTCCAGCGCAGCTGCTTCATCGGCCTGCTTCTTGGCGATCATGGCATCCTTGAAAACCTGAACGGAGCCGGCCATCACGCCGATCTCGTCGCGGCGGGACGTTCCCTCGATCGCCACGGAGAGATCGCCACCGGCGAGCGAACCCATATTCGCAACAAGCTTCTGGATCGGCTTGGAGATGCTGTGCCCGAGACCGAATGCGATCAGGAGGAGGAGTGCTGCAGCACCGGCGACGAGCGTCAGGAACAGATTGCGATAGGACGCGGCAATCGCGGCGAGGTCATCGATATAGACGCCGCTACCGATCACCCAGCCCCATTTGTCGAAGTTGGCGGCATAGGAGAGTTTCGGGAGAGGCTCCGGCTGGTTCGGCTTCGGGAAGAGATAGGCAACGAAGCCGCCGCCGGCTTTGCCGACATCTCCGATCTCCTTGAGAAAGGCGACGCCATTGGTGTCCTTCACCGCAGAGTTGTCCTTTCCTTCCAGGGTCTTGCTGAAGGGATGCATCAGCATCACCGTCTGGTAATCCTGGATGAAGAAGTATTCGGAGCCGCCATAGCGCAGAATGCGCAGCGTTTCGGAGGCGCGCTTCTTCGCTTCGTCCTCGGACATCTCGCCCCGCTTCGCACGGGCTTCGAAATCGGCCACGATGCTGACCGCCGTCTCGACGAGGTGCTTGAGTTCGTTCTTCTTCTGCTCGGTCAAGACGGTCGAGATCGTGAACGAGCCGAAGATCGCGAGCGCGATCAGGGCGACAATTCCTGCTGCGATGCCGGCATAGAACCGGCCGGCAACGCCGGTGAAGGAACGTGTCAGTTTGTTTCGAATGGTAGAACTCGTGTCAGACATTTTTCTTTGTGAACCTGCCCGCATCGCCACGGGGGGCGCGTGCCCCCGCGACACGCTCTACCAGGTCCTGCAAGTCTCAAAGAAGTACTTTGTAAGTCAATAAGTGGAAACACTTATCGTTTCTGTAGTTGTTGTTATCCATTTTTTAATAGACTTAATAACGGGTAGGATTGAGATGTGAATATTGTCATTGATCAAAAGAAAAGACCGTGGATCTTTTCAGACCCACGGTCAGTTGAACTGAGATCATCCGACAAAAATCGGGATCGTCTTACCGGCCCCAGCGTAACACGATCGGATCGAGGCGGCGGGCGACTTCGATCAGGCCCTTGCGTGTTTCGGGATGCAGGGGTTGCAGCGGATGACGGACGGCTTCCGACCGGATCACGCCACCTTCCTTCATGAGTGCTTTGGCGGCCAAGAGGCCACACTGCCGGTTTTCGTAGTTGATCAGCGGCAGCCAGCGCTCGTAGGCAACAAGAGCCTCCTCCCGGTTACCGGCCATGTAGGGATCGATGATCTTGCGGATGCCGTCCGGATAGGCCCCGCCCGTCATCGCGCCCGTGGCGCCGGCATCGAGATCGGCCATGAGGGTGATCGCCTCCTCGCCATCCCAGGGACCTTCGATGGCGTCTCCGCCGAGAGCGATCAGCTCGCGCAGCTTCCCCGCCGTGCCGGGCACCTCGATCTTGAAATAGGAGACGTTGGCGATCTCCTTCGCCATGCGCGCGAGAAAGGACGCCGACAGGAAGGTGCCGGCCATCGGTGCATCCTGGATCATGATCGGAATGGTGATGGCATCCGAGACCCTGCGGAAGAACTCGTAGATCCCGGCCTCCGACACGCGCAGCGTCGCGCCGAAGAAGGGCGGCATGATCATGACCATGGCCGCGCCCGCCGCTTCAGCCCGCCGGCAGCGCTCGGCACAGATCTCGGTCGAGAAGTGGCTCGTGGTGACGATGACCGGAACCCGCCCGGCGACGTGATCGAGCACCGTCGTCATCACGGATTCGCGCTCGCTGTCGGTCAGCAGGAACTGTTCGGAAAAGTTCGCGAGAATGCAGATGCCGTCGGAGCCCGCATCGATCATGAAATCGATGACGCGCTTCTGGCCTTCAAGATCAAGCTTGCCGGTGTCATCGAAAATGGTGGGGGCCACAGGAAATACGCCGCGATAAGGGCGCGTGGACATCTTGTCGGACAAGGACATGGTTTCTCCCTTCAAATGTTGATGGTGTCGTGTTCAATGGTTGTCGCGCGGAACGGGCGATCCTGTCCGTCCGACGAGAAAGTCCAGATCGACACCTTTGTCGGCCTGCAGAACATGGTCGATATAGAGCTTGGCCCAGCCGCGATCGGCATGCGGGGCGGGCGGCACCCAGGCGGCACGCCGGCGCTCCATCTCCTCGGCCTCGACGTGAAGATGCAGGCTGCGCGCCGCTACGTCGAGCGTGATGAGGTCGCCGTTCTGCACCAGAGCAAGCGGACCGCCGGCAGCCGCTTCCGGAGCCACGTGCAGAACCACCGTGCCGTAGGCCGTGCCGGACATGCGCGCATCCGAAATGCGGATCATGTCGCGGACGCCTTTCTTGAGCAGCTTCTGCGGCAGCGGCATGTTGCCGACCTCGGCCATGCCCGGATAGCCCTTCGGGCCACAGTTCTTCAGCACCATGATGCAGGTCTCGTCGATATCGAGATCGTCATCGTCGATGCGGTGGTGCAACTCCTCGATGGTCTCGAACACGACCGCGCGGCCCGTGTGCTGCATCAGCTCAGGGGAAGCGGCGGACGGCTTGATGACGGCGCCGTTGGGGGCGAGATTTCCTTTGAGGATCGCGATGCCGGCTTCCGGCTTGAAAGGCTCCTCGAAGGTGGTGATCACCTCGCGGTTCCAGCACGGCGCGTCCTTCACGTTCTCCCAGATCGGCTTGCCATTGACGGTGAGCGCGTCCTTGTGCAGGAGGCCGCGTTCGCCGAGCGTGCGCAGCACGACCGGCAGGCCACCAGCATAGTAGAAGTCCTCCATGAGGAAGCGGCCGGAGGGCATGAGATCGACGAGGCAGTGGATCTCACGGCCGAGCTTGTCGAAATCGTCAAGGGTCAGGTCGATGCCGACACGTCCCGCAATGGCGAGAAGATGCACGACCGCGTTGGTCGAGCCGCCGATGGCGGCAAGCGTGCGGATGGCGTTCTCGAAAGCTTCGCGCGTCATCACCTTCGACAGCACGAGATCCTCATTCACCATCTCGACGATGCGTCGGCCGGCCATGCGGGCGAGATGGTTGCGCCGCGCATCGGCGGCAGGGATCGCGGCGTTCTCCGGCAGGCCGACGCCGAGCGCCTCGACCATGGAGGCCATGGTGGAGCCGGTGCCCATGGTCATGCAGTGGCCGGCGGAGCGGTTCATGCCGCCTTCCGCCTCATGGAATTCCTGCAGGGTCACTTCCCCGGCGCGCAGCTGCTCGCTCATGGAAATGATGTTGGTGCCCGAGCCAATATACTTGCCGCGATAGACGCCGCGCAGCTGCGGGCCGCCCGAGACGCCGATGGTGGGCAGATCCGCCGAGGCCGCGCCCATCAGCAGGGCAGGGGTGGTCTTGTCGCAGCCCATGAGAAGGACGACGCCATCGAGAGGATGGGCGCGAATCGCTTCCTCCACGTCCATGGCCGCGAGGTTGCGGAACAGCATGGCGGTTGGCCGCATGGTCACCTCGCCGAGAGACGAGACCGGAAATTCGAGTGGGAAGCCGCCAGCATCCAGCACGCCGTATTTCACGTGCTCGGCAATGGTGCGAAAATGCGCGTTGCAGGGCGTCAGCTCGGACCAGGTGTTGCAGATGCCGATTACCGGCCGGCCCTCGAACTGATCCTGCGGGAAGCCGCTGTTCTTCAGGAAGGAGCGGTAATAGAAGCCCATTTTATCCTGACGGCCGAACCAGGCTTGGCTACGCAGCTGGCGTTTCTTGTCTTCGGTCATTCTCTCGGTGCCTTTGAAACTTTGCATCGCCTCGCCGAGCGAGGGTTATTAAGCCCACGACTTTGGTTGAATAGGCGCTCAATTTGATTCATATAATAGTACTAATAGACAGCTGATAAGGCTGCTAAAGTCGAAGAGCAACGACAAATTTAGGGAGAATGCCCATGAAAGCCCGCTACCTTCTGACGACAATCGGCATGGCCACGCTGATGCTGTCCTCAGGCGTCGCCTATGCCCAGACCAAAATGACCATCGGATTCTCGCAGGTCGGATCGGAATCCGGCTGGCGGGCCGCCGAGACGAAGGTCTCGAAGATCGAAGCCGAAAAGCGTGGCGTCGACCTGAAGATCTCCGACGCTCAGCAGAAGCAGGAAAACCAGATCCGCGCCGTTCGCTCCTTCATCGCGCAGGGCGTGGATGCCATCTTCATCGCACCTGTCGTGTCCACGGGCTGGGACGCGGTGCTGAAGGAAGCCAAGGACGCCAAGATTCCGGTCGTGCTGCTCGACCGCTCCATCGATACGAAGGACGAGTCTCTCTACCTCACCGCCGTGACCTCCGACACCGTCTATGAGGGCAAGGTCGCCGCCGAGTGGCTGGCCAAGGAAACGGGTGGCAAGTGCAATGTGGTCGAGCTGCAGGGCACGGTCGGCTCGAGCCCGGCGATCAACCGCAAGAAGGGCTTCGATCAGGTCGTTGCCGCTAATCCCGGCATGAAGATCATCCGTACCCAATCCGGCGACTTCACCCGCACCAAGGGTAAGGAAGTGATGGAAAGCTTCATCAAGGCCGAGGGTGGCGGCAAGAACATCTGCGCTGTCTATGCCCATAACGACGACATGGCGATCGGCGCCATTCAGGCCATCAAGGAAGCAGGCCTCAAGCCCGGCAAGGACATCAAGGTCGTTTCCATCGATGCCGTGCCGGATATCTTCAAGGCCATGGCCGATGGTGAAGCCAATGTCACGGTCGAGCTGACACCGAACATGGCAGGCCCCGCGCTCGACGCGCTCATGGCCTTCAAGAAGGACGGCACAGCGCCGAAGAAGTGGATCCAGACGGAGTCCAAGGTCTACACGCCCGAGACGGCAAAGGCCGAGTACGACAAGCGCAAGGACCTATACTAATATCATCAAGTGATCAGAGCAGCAGGCGGGCGATCGCCTGCTGCTTCGCTTAAGGGTTTGAGCATCGGATCGATCCCAAAAATGCAAATCCACTTTTGGGTCCGATGCTCTAGGGGCCGGTGAGGACGTGATGCCACCATTGACAGAGCAGCCTCAGCTCCTTGAGATCCGAGGTCTCACGAAGGGTTTCCCGGGCGTGCAAGCGCTCGACCACGTGGACTTCACGCTGCATGCGGGCGAGATCCACGGGCTGCTCGGTGAGAACGGCGCCGGCAAGTCGACATTGATCAAGGTGCTGACCGGTGTGTTCAAGCGCGATGCTGGCACCATTCGCCTCGATGGGCAGGAGATCGCCGCACGGGATCCTGCGGATGCGCTCTCGCTTGGCATCGGAACGGTGTATCAGGAAGTCAATCTGCTGCCGAACCTGTCGGTGGCGGAAAATCTCTTCATCGGCCGTCAGCCGCACCGTTTCGGCCTCGTGCGCACCGGGGAGATGCGGCGGCTCTCCGAAGAGCTTCTGGCCGGCTACGGTCTCGACGTCGATGTCGCCAATCCCTTGAGCACTTATTCGGTGGCCGTTCAGCAGATCGTCGCCATCGCGCGTGCGGTCGATCTCTCGGCCAAGGTGCTGATCCTCGACGAACCGACGGCAAGTCTCGACGCGCATGAGGTCGGAACCCTTTTCAAGATCCTGAGGGATCTCAAGAGCCGCGGCATCGGCATCGTATTCGTCACGCATTTCCTCGATCAGGTTTACGCGGTCTGTGACCGGATCACCGTGTTGCGCAATGGGCGCCTCGTGGGCTCCCGTCCCATCGCGGAATTGCCGCGAATCGAGCTCGTCTCCATGATGCTGGGGCGCGAGCTCGCCGCGGAAGCTCTGCATCGCAACCAGCGTAGCGCCGTCACGGGCGAGCCGCTTGTCGCATTCAAGGATTACGGCAAGCGCCGTCTCATGGAGCCGTTCGATCTGGCGGTGCGCCCCGGCGAGGTCGTGGGCCTTGCCGGCCTCCTCGGCTCCGGCCGGACGGAAACCGCCAAACTGGTCTTCGGCATCGAGCGCGCCGACAGCGGTCAGGCCTTCGTCGACGGCAAGCCCGTGCGCATCGCCACGCCGCGCGATGCGGCCCGGTTGCGGTTCGGATTCACGCCCGAAGATCGCAAGACGGAAGGCATCGTGGCGGAGCTGTCGGTCCGCGAGAACATCATCCTGGCTCTCCAGGCGCAGCGCGGGTGGCTGCGCCTGATCCCGAGGCGCAGGCAGGAGGAGATCGCTGACCGCTTCATCAAGCTTCTCGACATCCGCACGCCGGATGCGGAGAAGCCCATCGGTCTTCTCTCCGGCGGCAATCAGCAGAAGGCGCTGCTTGCCCGCTGGCTTGCCACCGAGCCGCGCTTTCTCATTCTGGACGAGCCGACACGCGGTATCGATGTCGGTGCCCATGCGGAGATCATCCGCCTGATCGAACGGCTGTGCGAGGACGGACTTGCCCTTCTCGTCATCTCGTCTGAGCTGGAGGAGATTTCGTCCTACAGTGACCGGGTCGTGGTCCTGCGCGACCGGCGGCATGTGCGCGAATTGTCCGGATCCGAGGTGAGCGCCGATACCATCATGACAACCATCGCAGGCCATTGAATGAGCGGCATGATTCAGGCCAGTTCTCCACGCACCCTTCCCAAGGGGCTTCCGCAGGTTGCGGCGCTCCTTCTCGTCTTTCTCGTCAACTGGCTCGTCTTTCGCGACTTCTTCGCCCTGCGCCTACAGGATGGCCGCCTCTTCGGCAGTCTCATCGATGTGCTGAACCGCGGTGCGCCGGTGGCTATCCTGGCCTTGGGGATGACCCTTGTCATCGCGACCCGCGGCATCGATCTCTCTGTCGGTGCCGTCATGGCGATTGCCGGCGCGATGGCCGCGACATTGACGGCACAGGGCTATCCGCTTCCCGTCGCCCTGGCCGCTGCCGCAGGCATCGGCCTCGCCTGTGGCTTATGGAATGGCTTCCTCGTCGCCGTGCTCGAAATTCAGCCCTTCGTGGCAACCCTGATCCTGATGGTGGCCGGGCGCGGTTTCGCGCAGCTGATCACGGAGGGGCAGATCATCACCTTTGTGAGCGAGGGTTTTGCCGCCATCGGCGGCGGCTCCTTTCTGATGCTGCCGATGCCGGTCGTGATCGCCATCGTGATGCTGATCATCACGCACTTCATCGTGCGGTACACGGCCCTAGGTCTCTTCATCGAGTCCATTGGCGCCAATGTCCGTTCGAGCGCCTATGCCGGGATCGGCACCAAGGTCGTGACCATCGCGGTCTACATGTGGTGCGGCCTGTGCGCGGCGATTGCCGGGCTGATCGTGACGGCGGATATCCGCGGCGCCGATGCCAACAATGCCGGACTCTGGCTCGAACTCGATGCGATCCTGGCCGTGGTGATCGGCGGCACGTCCCTGTTCGGCGGTCGCTTCAGCCTCGGCCTCTCCGTCGTTGGAGCCCTGATCATCCAGGCCATGAACACGGGTATCCTGCTGAGCGGCTATCCGCCGGAATACAACCTCATCGTGAAAGCCATCGTGGTGCTCGCCGTGCTTCTCGCCCAGTCGCCGGTTCTCTCGGCCGTCCGTTCCGTGTGGAAGGCAAGAACATGATCAGGCGCCATCTTCCGGTTCTCATCACGCTTGCCGTCTTCGTCGTCGGCTACCTGATTTGCCTCGCACAGTTTCCGAGCTTCGCTTCGACCCGCGTGATTGGCAATCTTTTGACCGACAATGCCTTCCTGGGCATCGTGGCGGTCGGCATGACCTTCGTGATCCTGTCCGGTGGCATCGATCTCTCGGTCGGCTCTGTCATCGCGTTCACCGGCGTGTTCCTCGCCGTCACCATCGAGAAATACGGCCTCAATCCCTATCTCGCCTTCGTTCTCATCCTGGGGATCGCCGCGCTGTTCGGGGCCGGCATGGGCTTCCTGATCCATACGTTCCAGATCCCGGCCTTCATCGTGACCCTGGCGGGCATGTTCCTGGCGCGTGGCCTGTGCTTCGTGCTCACCACGGATTCGATCCCGATCAACGCTCCCGCCTATGGCCAGATCACCGATATCGCCTTTCGGCTGCCGGGCGGCGGGCGGTTGACCGTCATCGCCATGATCATGCTGCTCACCTTTGCGATCGGCATCGTCCTGGCGCATTTCACCCGGTTCGGCGCCAACGTCTACGCGTTGGGAGGCAACCGGACCTCGGCGGAGCTGATGGGCGTGCCGGTAGGGAAGACCACCATCCGCATCTACATGCTGTCGAGTTTCCTTGCCGCCTTGGCCGGAATCGTTTTTTCCTTTTATACCTCCGCGGGCTATTCACTGGCTGCGACCGGGGTCGAGCTCGACACCATCGCGGCGGTTGTCATCGGTGGTACACTGCTGACGGGAGGTTATGGGACGATCATCGGCACGCTTGTCGGCGTGCTCATTCAGGGATTGATCCAGACATACATCACGTTCGAGGGAACCTTGAGTTCCTGGTGGACCAAGATCGCCATCGGCGCCCTGCTGTTCGCATTCATCGTGCTGCAGCGGGGGCTTTCGGCGGCATCCCTTCGAACAAGGTAGAGTAGGAAAGCAGGTTGACGATGTTGAACGGTGTCCAGCGGCCTTCGAGAGCGCGATCAGCCCATGATCTCGTCGCCCATGGGATCGGCCATGACATCATGCAGGGTCGCTTTCCCGTCGGCAGCACTCTGCCGGGTGATGCAGAGCTGATGGAGCTTTTTGGGGTTTCCCGGACTGCCTTGAGGGAAGCCATGAAAACCCTGGCGGCGAAGGGGTTGATCGAATCCAAGACGAAGGTCGGCACCAAGGTTCTCGACCGCAACAACTGGAACATGTTCGATGCCGACATTCTCGAGTGGCATCTCGAGATCGGGGTCGATGCCCGCTTCCTCGGATGGCTGTTCGAGATCCGGCAGATGCTGGAGCCTCTGGCCTGTTCCACCGCCGCGGTGCGTCGCACGCCGGAGCAGCTCAAGGAGATGCACAGGTCGCTCCAGGCCATGTATCAGTGCGAGACCAGCCGCCAGGGCTTCACCAAGGCGGACCTCGCCTTCCATCAGGCCATCCTGGAAGCCTCCGGCAATCCCTTCCTGCAATCGATCGGCTCCGTCATCGGCGCGGCGCTCGCCACGTCCTTCACGATCAGTTCCCCGGTTTCCAGCGACGACCGCTTCAGGGAGGTCATGCGGCAGCATCAAGCGGTGTTCGATGCCATCGAGCAGCGCAATCCCACCGCCGCAAGCGATGCCATGTCCGAGCTGATCCTGCAGGCGGCGGAGCGGGTCCAGATCAAGCATGTGGAAAGTTCGCTGGCGACGGTCCAGATTCATGCCTTTTCGGGCGTCGAGTAGTTCGGGTGTTGCCAGGTTTCCCGAAGGATTTGGGATAGCAGGGCTCGCTGGGAGTTCTGTCGTGCAAAAATAGTATTATAGTATGATTTATTGGCTGGCATGAGAGGTCTAACACTCAGCCTGTGAGAGGGGAGTAGGGCTGTCCCACAGGGCAATCCTGCTCATCATAGGGGTCAAAAGCGGCAGCTGGCCTGCATCGAAAGCCCAAGCCGACCTGAGCCCTAAAAGCGAAGAACGCTGAATATGCGCCGGGCACAATGATGTCGTTCCGGGCATGGACGAGAGGGAGAACGACCTTGAAGACATACACGACCACATTGGCGGCCGTGGCTCTTGGAGCCTTCGGCATGCTCGGCGCCGCGCAGGCGCAGGACAAGGGCACGGTCGGCGTGGCCATGCCGACGAAGTCGTCAGCGCGCTGGATCGACGACGGCAACAACATGGTCAAGGTGCTCAAAGAGAAGGGCTACAACGTCGACCTGCAATATGCGGAAGACGACATACCGAACCAGCTCTCGCAGGTTGAGAACATGATCACGAAGGGCTCCAAGGTTCTCGTCATCGCGGCCATCGATGGTACGACGCTTTCCGATGCCCTTCAGCAGGCTGCCGACAAGGGTATCAAGGTCATCGCCTATGATCGCCTGATCCGCAATTCCAAGAACGTCGACTATTACGCGACCTTCGACAACTTCCAGGTCGGCGTGCTCCAGGGCGGCTATATCGAGAAGGCGCTCGGCCTGAAGGAGGGCAAGGGCCCGTTCAACATCGAGCTGTTCGGCGGCTCGCCCGACGATAACAACGCCTTCTTCTTCTACAACGGCGCCATGTCCGTGCTCGACCCCTACATCAAGAGCGGCAAGCTCAAGGTTGCCAGCGGCCAGACCGGCATGGACAAGGTCTCGACCCTGCGCTGGGATGGCGCTGTCGCCCAGGCCCGCATGGATAACCTGCTCTCCGCCTTCTACACCGACAAGCGTGTCGACGCGGTTCTCTCGCCTTATGACGGCCTGAGCATCGGCATTATCTCCTCGCTCAAAGGCGTGGGCTACGGCACGCCGAAGCAGCCGATGCCGGTTATCACCGGCCAGGATGCGGAAGTGCCCTCGATCAAGTCGATCCTCGCCAAGGAGCAGACCTCAACGGTGTTCAAGGATACCCGCGAGCTTGCCAAGGTGACGGTCAACATGGTCGACGCCGTGCTCTCCGGCAAGCAACCGGAAGTCAACGACACCAAGACCTACGAGAACGGTGTGAAGACCGTTCCGTCCTACCTGCTGAAGCCGGTCAGCGTCGATGCCTCGAACTGGAAGGAAGTTCTGGTCGGCAGCGGCTATTACAAGGAAGACCAGTTCAAGTAATCGACTTGCTCAAAAATAGACCCTGCGCATCTGCGCAGGGTCCTTCCTCATTTCTGGAAGGCTCTTGCCTGAGGTCATGCGATGAATGCGATCCTTGAGATGCGGGGGATCACCAAAACGTTTCCTGGCGTGAAGGCCCTGGACAACGTCAATATCACGGTCAGGGCCGGCGAGATCCACGCCCTGGTGGGCGAGAACGGTGCCGGCAAGTCCACGCTGATGAAGGTTCTGAGCGGCGTCTATCCGCACGGCTCCTATTCCGGCGAGATCCATTACGAAGGCGAGGAACGGCGCTTCAAGGGCATCGCCGACAGCGAGAAGCTCGGCATCATCATCATCCATCAGGAGCTCGCCCTGGTGCCGCTCCTGTCGATCGCGGAAAACATCTTCTTGGGCAACGAGCAGGCCAAGTATGGCGTCATCGATTGGTCCATCGCATTTGCACGAACGAAGGAACTGCTGAAGCTTGTCGGCCTGAAGGAATCGCCCGAGGAGCTGATCACCAATCTGGGTGTCGGCAAGCAGCAGCTCGTGGAGATCGCCAAGGCGCTCTCGAAGAAGGTGAAGCTTCTCATCCTCGACGAGCCGACCGCGAGCCTGAACGAGAAGGACAGCGACGCGCTCCTGAACCTGCTGCTCCAGTTCAAGGAGCAGGGGATTTCCTCGATCCTGATCTCACACAAGCTCAATGAGATTTCGAAGGTGGCGGACTCCATCACCGTCCTGCGCGACGGAGGCACGGTCGAAACGCTCGACTGCCGCGCAGAGGAGGTGAGCGAGGACCGTATCATTCGCGGCATGGTCGGCCGCACTATGGAAGATCGGTACCCGAAGCGCGAGCCGAAGATCGGTGAGACCATCTTCCAGGTCGAGAACTGGTCGGCCTATCACCCGCTCCACAGCCATGTGCAGGTGGTCAAGAACGTCAACCTGAATATCCGGCGCGGCGAGATCGTCGGCATCGCCGGGCTGATGGGGGCAGGCCGGACCGAGTTCGCCATGAGCCTGTTCGGCCGCAGCTACGGCCAGAACATCTCGGGCCGGGTGACCCTGCACGGCAAGGAGATCGATGTCAGCACGGTGGAAAAGGCCGTCTCCAACGGGATCGCCTATGCCACCGAGGACCGGAAAACCTACGGTCTGGTCCTGGCCGAGGACATTCGCAAGAACGTCACGCTCGCCAATCTCGAGGGCGTGTCCAAGAACCTCGTCATCGACGATATCCAGGAGCTTGCGGTCGCCAACGACTACCGCGCCAAGATGCGTATCCGCAGCCCCAGCGTATTCCAGGAGACGGTCAATCTCTCCGGCGGAAACCAGCAGAAGGTGGTGTTGAGCAAGTGGCTCTTCTCCGATCCGGAGATCCTCATTCTGGACGAGCCGACCCGGGGCATCGACGTCGGGGCGAAATACGAAATCTATACGATCATCAACAGGCTGGCCGATGCCGGCAAGGGTGTCCTCATGATATCCTCGGAGATGCCGGAACTGCTCGGCATGTGCGACCGGATCTATGTCATGAACGAAGGATCCCTGATTGCCGAGCTCGATGTTGCCGAGGCATCCCAGGAAAAGATCATGCACGCTATCGTTAAGTCGGGGAGACGCTGAGATGGACACGAGAACCGCCGACGAGCTTAACGTCCCCCAGCAGAAGACATCGTGGTTGGAATTCGCCAAAACCCATTTCCGCGATTACGGCATGCTGCTGTCGCTTCTGGTCATCATGCTGTTCTTCCAGGTGGTGACCGACGGCACGCTCCTGCGGCCGCTCAACCTCACCAACCTGGTGCTCCAGAACAGCTACATCGTCATCATGGCGTTGGGCATGCTTCTGGTGATCGTTGCCGGACATATCGATCTTTCGGTCGGCTCCATCGTCGGCTTCGTCGGCGGACTTGCAGCCATGATGATGGTGCGGTGGGGAATCGATCCCGTGACGACCACCATCGCTTGCCTCATCGTCGGCGGCATGATCGGCGCGGCGCAAGGCTACTGGGTCGCTTATTTCAAGGTGCCGTCCTTCATCGTCACGCTTGCCGGCATGCTCGTCTTCAAGGGCCTGACCCTGGCGCTGCTCGGCGGCATGTCGGTCGGTCCCTTCCCGGTGGTGTTCCAGCGCCTGAGCTCCGGCTTCATTCCGGACGTCTTCGGCGGCGAGGGCTTCAACTACACCGCTTTATTCCTCGGTGCCGCCAGCGTGGCTGCGATCATCTATTTCAGCTTCCGCAGTCGCGCCAATCAGCTGAAGCATGCGGTCGAGACGGCACCCTTCGGCCTGTTCCTGTTCAAGAACGGTCTGCTCGCTGTTCTCGTGATCGCGTTCTGCTACCTGATGGCGACCTATCGCGGTCTGCCGAACGTCCTTGTCATCATGGCAGTGCTGATCGCGCTCTATGCCTTCGTGACCAATCGCACCACGATCGGCCGGCGTATCTATGCGCTGGGAGGCAATGAGAAGGCGGCCAAGCTCTCGGGTATCAAGACCGAGCGCCTGACCTTTCTCACCTTCGTCAATATGGGCGTGCTGGCGGGCCTCGCCGGCCTGATCTTCGCGGCCCGCCTCAACACCGCGACCCCGAAGGCCGGTCTCGGCTTCGAGCTCGACGTGATCGCAGCTGTCTTCATCGGCGGCGCCTCGGCTACCGGCGGCGTCGGCAAAGTGACGGGCGCGGTCATCGGCGCCTTCGTCATGGGTGTCATGAACAACGGTATGTCGATCCTCGGCATCGGCATCGACTACCAGCAGGTCATTAAGGGCCTCGTGCTGCTCGCGGCCGTCTCCCTTGACGTCTACAACAGGAAGAAGTGAGGGACAGCGTCAGGCCATCAAGTTCTCAGCACAACGGCGATCCTCGCGCTCGCCGTTTTCATTTTGAGTTTATTGGAACAGCGCGGCTTCAGCGAGCCGCCGTCATGCCGGCTGCTTCAGGCACCGGACTCTTGGTCAAGGTCATCTTATTGGCACTGCGGTCGCAGGACACCGTGACGAAGCCGTCCGACGCGTTGATCCGAACCGTGACCACGTCGCTCGTGCTGACAAGCTTGACCGGTTCCTCGTCCACTTCCTGCGCAGCCTCGTTGATGATGGAGAGGCATTCGCCGAATGGCATGGAGGCAATGCGGGTATCGGCGGACTGAGCCAGAGCAGCCGAGCCGGCAGCAAGGGCACCGAGGGCGCCGAACATGATTGCAAGCAAAGAGGAGCGCATTGACCGATTCTCCCAACGCTCGGAGATCACCACGCCCGAGGCCTTCCCGATGTGTCCTATCGCACACGGGGAAGGAACGTGCCTCACCATGGACCGTTCCTCGCTGTCAATGTCGCAGGGGAGGGTGCTCGCCGTCATCGACAGATATCGCACGACCACCGTTAGAGATGTCTGAAGAACCTTAGCCGCTCGACTCCTTCTGATGCCCGGACATCTGGCGCCCTCGTTGCTCGGCTCTTTCCAAGGCTTCAGCGAGAAGGTGGCGGCTCTGCATCAGGGCATGCTCATCCGGCATCGCCACGCTCAACGTGGCGAGGATCCGTTCAGCCTCCATCTCATGGCGTATTTCAGGCATGACAATCTCCAGCAAGCTATGCTGATGCAACTGCCTATCGTCCCTCAGGTTCCTGTCCGTCGCATCGCATCGGTACGGTGAGGCGACATATTTATGACGTAATAATATCTAGCTTGAACAACATTGCTTGACGGTTTCAGGGACTATGTTCCTGGCCGGCAAAATCGATTAATGCTAAGTCTCTCATATTGCGCGTTCAGACATGATTCATCCCAAGATTGTCAGGGATGGTCCCATGACGACCAGCGGACCAGACCCTTTGAAGGATGCTCTCGTTCTCCAGGCTCGGGTGAGGGGCTTGCAGGCCCTGCTCGAATTGCAGCGCTGGCAAATCGAGGTGCTCAATAACAGGCTTTATTCGTCCGAGCCGGGCGGCGTTGCTGCGCGACGTCTGCTGGACCTCAAGCGAAGCGAGACAAAGAGGGATGAGCTCAAGGTGCCGAAGGGCATGAACGATCCCTGACGGGACAGTTGATCCCCAGCCATACAAAAAGGCCCGATGCTGCCACCGGGCCTTCAGCTTTTTCGGGCTGCTGCGTGATCAGTTGAACTTGTAGTTCACGCCAGCGCGTAGCACGCCGAATTCTGCATCGCGATCCACGTTCACGCGTCCGCCACGGTCGTAGTTGTCCTTCGTGTCGAGATCGACATAGAGGCCTTCGACCTTGGCGGTGAAGTTGTTGGTGATGGCGTATTCCACGCCGCCGCCGAGGGTCCAGCCCCAGTTGATCTCGTCGCCGCTGTGATAGCCGAGCAGCGGGTCGTAGCCACGGTTGCCGCCGATATCGCCATAGGCGAAGCCGCCGGTGCCATAGACGAGCGCGCGGTCGAAGGCGACGCCGGCGCGGGCGCGGATCGTGCCGAAGAAGCCATCCGAGTCACCCGGGTAGTAGGTGGTGCCGTAGGAAGCGCCCTTGTTGCCGACCGCAGCATACTGAAGGTCCGTCTCGAGGCCGCCCACAAACATGCCGAACTGGTAATTGTAGCCAGCCTGGGCACCGCCGACGAAGCCGCCGCCGCGGCGACCTTTGACCGTGCCGAAAGCAGGATCGTAGAAGCGGCTGTCGCCGACATTCCAGCCGTAGCCGGCATTGAGACCGGCGTAGAAGCCGGTCCAGGTGAAGACCGGAAGTGCATTATAGGCCGGAGCAGGAGAATAGCGGCCCGGCAGATCAGCCGCGTGGGCCGTCGAGGCCGCAATGGCGAGAGCCGCTGTGGCAGCGAGCAGTCCAAGAGCAGAGGTACGCATTACTGTTTTCCGTGCTTAACAACTAAAGATCAGATAGGCATTTATTGCCTGTCGCTGGTCTAATAAGGGATCGCGAGAGATTGTTGCAATATCGGCGACCGTAACCAGTCGAAACATGATTGACGGTTTATGAATGTTTGCTGCCCATCAACCATGCTGCCGATGCTCGTCTTGAGATAGCCGGCGATTATGTGCAGATCACAGCGTGAAGTTCGGCCGTGAGGCCTCAAAGCAAGAGACAAAACTTGGCCTCGCCCTTTTTCGGGGCGAGGCCTTTTTGTCGTCTCGTGCCGTGTTCAGATGTCGCTCAGGTTCGAAGCCGAGGCTAGAGCGCGTCGGGCAATCACATCGACATCCGCACTCATGGCCAACGTGTTCGGATCGAGTTCCGCAATAGGAAACCAACGCGCTTCGAGAGCATCATCGCCAGCGATAGGCTCGCCTGAAATCCACCGACATTGCACGGCGATTAGGATGTAATGCTGCTGAATGTCACCACCTGCATCCCGCACCAGAATATCGAGCGTGGTGATGATGCCTTGTGCTTCCGCATGGACAGCGGTCTCCTCAAGAAGTTCTCGGGCCGCTGCCTCCTTGACCGTCTCGCCGAACTCGATCTTGCCGCCAGGAAAACCCCACAGCCCGGCATCGGGCGGATTGGCACGCCGCACGAGCAGTGTCTGGCCGTCACGGATGACGACGGCGATGACGGCGGGAATCGGTGAAGGCGACATGAAAAAGGCCCGGCCTGGAAGGGCCGAGCCTTAACGCATGATGACGCTGACGAACAGCGGAGTTAGCGGCGAAGCGCCGATTGCAGCGGCTCGAGACTCTTGGTGAACCAGAGCGCCGTGGTCTCGGCGATGTCCTTCCACTGGGCGGACGCCGTCTCGTAGGCCTGGCGCGTCGCTTGGCTCTGCGCCTTGAAGGTCTCCGGCAGGGGGGAAGGGCTGATCGCCGAGCGCCAAAGGTCGAGAGCGACATCGCGCTGCGTGTTCACGGCGTCGATGATTTTGTCGTTCACCTCAAGGGCGCCCTTGGCCGATGCGGCCACAGCCTCGCTCACGGCCTGACGGAAGACGTCGCCCTGCTTCTTGGCGGAAGAGAAGACGGCTCCTGCCTCAAGGGGAGTCGTGGCAATCGTGGGAAGGGATGTGGGCTTCGCCTCCACAACGGCCTCGACGATCTCGGCTGCCGAGACTGCTGCCATCTCGACCAGATCGTCGGCCTTCTGCACGCTCTTCACTGTACTCTTGGCTCTGGGCTTCTTCACTTCCGCCATCGTGACGTCCTCGCAGGTTTTAGGGAGAAGGAGATTACTTCTTGGATCCCGGCTGCTTCATGGCCGACTGGGCCAGGGAGCCGAATTCCTTCATCTGAGTCTGCATAGCCTCGAACTGAGTCCGGACGAACTCGGCCTGGATCTGCATGGCTTCCTGCATGTCCTTGGCGCGCACCATCTTCTGGGCAAGGTCGAAGGCAGCCGAGAGGTTCTGCTCGGTATAGGTGAAGGTCTTGCGGGCGGCGTCCTTGGCACTGGCCTGGACGGTATTCGCCGAGCCTTCGAACGTATCCGCCGTCTTCTGGGCGGCGTTCATGAAGCCATCGATGGCCTTGCGGGCCTGCTCGACGCTCTTTTCGGCGAAATCGCGCATCTCCGGGGGAATCTCGTAACCTTGGGTCGGGTTCGTCGCCATGGGGTGCTCCTTGTCGTTAAGGCATTTGTGCAGTGCAATATCACATTGTGCGCCGCAAAATCAACTCCCTATGCCTCGCCTATTAAGGTTACCTCAAAGTAAAAGGATTCAAGTGTCCCGCCTTGCATGCTTAGCCGCAGATATTAGTCTAGAACCTCTCCAAGAGGTGACTCTGAGGCAGTTCACAGCAAGGGCCGTTGATGACGGGTGGTCCCGATCCAATTGAAGCGCTGATCGCGCGGCTTGCCGCCGAACCGGACTTGAGCCTTCTGGCCGGTTCCGGGACGGGCGTTCTCGTCTGGGATCAGGCAGGGGAGAGGCTGCTCTGGACATCGCCGGCCGCCGAGGGATTGCAGAACGCCTTCACCGATGAAGCCGGCCGGGTAACCTCGGGCTTCAGGGCGCGTGATCGTATCAAGGCGTTGGCCAGAGGGCTGGCGCCCCGACATGGCATCCGGCAGGAGCGCCTGAGGCTTGATCCGACCCGCCCCTGGCTGCCGGTCGCAACCATCTGTCGCCTGGCATCTCTGGAGAACGGCGAGACGGTTCTGGTTACGGCTTTCCTCGGGGCCGTACCCAAGGCATCCTCTCTCTCGCGCAGGTCACCGCGGGCCGAGCCGACGAGCCTTGAGACTGTCACGCAGACCGAAGCCGCTCCTCAGCCGGAAAGGCGTCCTGGCCCGATCCGGTTCATCTGGCACACGGATGCGGAAACACGTTTCACCGATGTATCGCCCGATCTCGCCCAGACTGTCGGAGCCATGGCCGGCGATATCGTCGGGCAGACCTGGGAGGAGGTGTCCGGTTCGGTCGTCGAGGATCCGGATGGAGCCGTCGCGGCTCTGTTTGCCCGTTGCGAGACCTGGAGCGGTCGCACGGTCCTCTGGAGCATTGACAATTCGCGCCAGCAGGTCCCCGTCGATTGGGCCGGCATGCCGGTCTTCGGTCCGGGGCGGCAACTCATCGGCTTCCGGGGCTTCGGCCTCCTGCGCATGGATGCCGTTCAGGAACGGGAGATCCCGGACGCCGCAGCCGATCTGATTGCGCAAAGTCTGGTCAACGACGAGACGCTCCCGTTCCGTCCGCCCGAGGAAATACCGTCGGAGGAGCCGGCGGCTGAGCCCGCGCCGTCGGAGGAGGAAACTTGGTTCTCGAACCTTCGCGACCAGGTGGCCCAAGCGCTTGCCAGCACCAATCCGCCCGAGCCGGAGCCCATCGAACGGGACCGCCCGGCCGAGAAGCCGACTCAGACATCGGGACTCTCCAATGCGGAGCGCAATGCCTTTCGGGAGATCGCTCGCGCTCTCGGAGCGCGCCTGGAGGAGGACGCGCCTCGTCCTGAGGAAGCGGCCTCCGAGGAACTGGAACCTGTTGCTGAAGCGGCACCGTCTCTTCCGCCGCCGGCCGGCCCGGCCAATGGCGATCGCATCCTCGACCGGCTGCCGATCGGGATCCTGGTTCATCGCGGCGAGATCATTCTGTTCGCCAACCGTTTCCTTCTCGACCTGACCGGCTACGACGATATCGAGCAGATCCGGACCGACGGCGGTCTCGTGCATCTGTTCCGCGGCTCTCCGGCGCTCGGAGAGGCAGGGGGTGAGGATTCCGCTCTTGCGCTCACTAACCGCCAGAACGAGAACATCGCCGTCACCGTGCGCTCCTCATCCACCGATTGGGATGGCGAACCGGCGGATCTCATGGTCATCGGCAAGGCTTCCAGGGTGGATGCTCCGCCGCCCTCTCCGGACAGTCGCATCCATGAGCTAGAGGCGATCCTCGACACGGCGACCGATGGTGTCATCGTGCTCAACGAGACGGGGCGCATCCTCTCCCTCAACCGCTCGGCCGAAGCGCTGTTCGGCTACGACGAACGGGCGGTGGCGGGTGATGCCATTACCGTCCTTCTCGCACCCGAGAGCCATATGGTCGCCCTCGATTATCTCGAAAGCCTGCGCTCGCCGGGCGTGAGAAGCCTGCTCAACGACGGGCGCGAGGTGCTCGGCCGGGAACGCCAGGGCGGCTCGATCCCGCTCTTCATGACCATGGGCCGCCTGGGCGACGGGCCGACGAACCGCCGGTTCTGCGCGGTTCTTCGCGACATCACCGTCTTCAAGAAGGCGGAGGGTGAGCTGATCGGCGCCAAGCACGCGGCCGAGGAGGCGAGCGCCCAGAAGTCCGACCTCCTGGCCAAGATCAGCCACGAGATCCGCACGCCGCTTAATGCCATCCTCGGCTTTGCCGAGGTCATGCTGGAGGAGCGGTTCGGAGCCATCGGCAACGACCGCTACAAGGAATATCTCAAGGACGTTCACGCCTCCGGCTCCCATGTGATCAGCCTCGTGAACGATCTCCTGGATCTGGCGAAGATCGAGGCCGGCCGGTTGGAACTGTCGTTTACGGGCGTCAGCCTCAACGAGTTGGTTTCGTCCTGCGTGACCCTGCTCCAGCCGCAGGCTGCGCGCGATCGCATCGTCATGCGCATGAGCTTCGCGCCCAAGCTGCCCCCGGTGGTGGCGGACGAGCGCTCCATGCGCCAGATCGTGCTCAACCTCGTCTCCAATGCCATCAAGTTCACAGATGCGGGCGGGCAGGTGATCGTTTCGACAGCCATGACCGACCGGGGCGAGGTGGCGTTCCGGGTGCGCGATACCGGCATCGGCATGACGCCGGAGGAGGTGGAGGCCGCTCTCGAACCATTCCGCCAGCTCGCCACCTCGCGCAAGCGCGGCGGCACGGGGCTCGGGTTACCGCTGACCAAGGCGCTCGTCGAGGCGAACCGCGGCGCGCTGCAGATCGCCAGTCAACCGAGCGAAGGAACGCTGGTCGAGGTAATCTTCCCGCCGACACGGGTTCTGGCGGAATAGTGACCCGCTTCATCCTGCGCCGAGCGTTCCTGTCGGACATGCCGATTGTCGCGCGTCTGAACCGCCATGTGCGTAAGGCCTGCCTGCCTTATCTGCCCGATCTGCACACGCCGGATGAGGACCTGGCCTTCTTTCAGGAACACGTCTTTCCGACGTCGGAGGTTTGGATTGCGGAGGTCGAGGGGCAACTGGTCGGCTTTGCCGGCGCAAGGCTCGACTGGCTCGACCACCTTTATGTCGATCCGGCCTGGCACGGGCGAGGTGTGGGGCACGCTCTCTTGTCAGCTGTCAGAAAAGATCGATCCGAGCTCAATCTCTGGACGTTCCAGAACAATGCGCAAGCGCGCCGCTTCTATGAGCGGCACAGCTTCCGGCTGATCGCCACGACCGATGGTTCCGGCAATGAAGAGCGCATGCCTGACGTCCATTATCTCTGGGTGCGCGATCAATCGACATGACGGCGCCTATTGCGGTTATGAGACGTTGCAATAGGTTCTGCCTTGTAAGGCTCCACGAGACGAAGGATCGCCATGTCTACCTATCGCCTCGACAAGCTGCTCGCTCCCCGTTCCATCGCGGTGGTTGGCGCTAGCCCGCGTCCCGGTTCCCTCGGCCTGACCTTCCTGCGCAATCTCATCGCAGGCGGCTTCGAGGGAGACCTTTTTGCCGTCAATCCGCATCACGTCGAGGTCGAGGGAAGGTCCTGTTTCCCGTCCCTCTCTCAGCTTCCCGAAACGCCCGACCTCATCGTCGTCGCGGTGCCGCCCGAGCGGGTGCTTGGCGTGATTGAGGAGGCCGGGAGCGTAGGCGTGTGCGCGGCTATCGTGGCAACGGCAGGCATGGGCTATGGCGCGGGCTCTCTGGCCGATCAGGTCAGGCTTGCCGCGCGCGCCCATGGCCTGCGCATCGTCGGCCCCAACTGCATCGGCGTGCTGGCGCCGCGCGCCAAGATGAATGCGAGCTTTGCGGCCCACAGCGCCAAGCCCGGCGATCTGGCGCTCGTGTCCCAGTCCGGGGCGGTGGCGGCGGGTCTCGTGGAATGGGCGGCACAGCGGCAGGTGGGATTTTCCGCCATCGTGTCCTTGGGCGACAAGATCGACGTGGATTTCAGCGATTGCCTGGATTTCTTCTCCGCCGACAGCGGCACCCGCGCGATCCTGCTTTACATCGAGTCCATCGACAACGCGCAAAAATTCATGTCGGCGGCCCGCGCCGCCGCCCGCGTGAAGCCGGTGGTGGTCATCAAGGCGGGACGGCATGCACAAGGCGCAAGAGCAGCAGCGACCCATACCGGCGCGCTCGCCGGGTCGGATGCGGTCTATGACGCCGCCTTCCGTCGGGCCGGTCTGCTGCGCGTGCTCGATCTCGACCAGCTTTTCGCTGCGGCCGAGACGCTCGGCCGGCAAAAGCCTTTCCCTGGCAATCGACTGGCAGTTCTGACCAATGGAGGTGGTGTCGGCGTTCTTGCCGTCGACCGGCTGATCGATCTCGGCGGGACGCTCGCTCCCCTGTCGGACAAGACACGGGAAACCCTCAACGCCATCCTGCCGCCGACTTGGTCCCATGGGAATCCGATCGACATCATCGGTGATGCGGAGCCGGCCCGCTATGCCGGGGCTCTCGAGGCGCTGCTGGCCGACCCGGAGAACGATGCCATCCTCATCCTCAACGTGCCGACGGCGATTGCCGGAGCCTCGGACGTGGCCTCTGCCGTCGTGGACGTGATCAAACGCGACCGCGCCAGGGGCTATCGCCAGAAGCCGGTCTTCGCCGCATGGATCGGCGAGGATCCGGACTCGGCCCGCGTCTTCGAGGAGGCGCGGATCCCGCATTTTGCCACCGAGGCCGATGCGGTGCGCGGCTTCATGCAACTCGTGCGCTACCGTGAGGCGCAGGACCAGCTGATGGAGACGCCGGATAACCTGCCTCACGACTTCGTGCCCGATACAGAGGCGGCCCGGTCTGTCGTCGCGCATGTTCTGGCTCAGAATCGCCGCTGGCTCGATCCGCTTGAGGTCAATGCGTTGCTGCGGGCCTATGACATCCCGACTGCTCCAGTGACTCTCGCGATCACGCCGGAGGAAGCGGCGGAGGCCGCTCGTCCGATCATTGCCGAGGGTGGTACAGTCGCTGTCAAAGTGCTCTCGCCCGATATCGTGCACAAATCCGACATCGGCGGTGTGAAGCTCGATCTGACGACAGAGGAGGCGGTGCGCAAGGCCGCGGCCGAGATCTTCGAGCGTGCCGCCCGTCTGAAGCCACAGGCGCACGTGACCGGCGTGACCGTTCAGCCCATGGTGCGGCGGGCCAAGGCCCGCGAGCTCATCGTCGGCCTGGCGGACGATCCGTCCTTCGGTCCCGTCGTGCTGTTCGGGCGCGGCGGCACGGCAGTGGAGGTCATCAACGACAAGGCGCTCGCTTTGCCGCCGCTTGATCTCAAGCTCGCCAATGATCTCATTGCCCGCACACGAGTATCGCGCCGGCTCAAAGCCTATCGCGACGTTCCGGCCGCCGACGAAGGCGCGATTGCGCTGACGCTCGTGAAGCTGGCGCAGATGGCGGCCGACATCCCTGAGATCCGCGAACTCGACATCAATCCGCTTCTGGCCGACCAGACCGGCGTGATCGCGGTCGATGCCCGGGTGGCGGTCGCGCCCGAAATCCGAAAAGGGAGCGGCCATCCGCGCTTTGCCGTGCGACCGTACCCGAAGGAATGGGAGCGGACGATCACGCTGCGCAACGGGCGGATGGCCTTCGTGCGGCCCGTGCGGCCCGAGGACGAGGAGGAGTTCCGGCGCTTCTTCGAGAAGATCACGCCGGAGGACTTACGCCTTCGCTTCTTCGCTCCGGTCCGCGACTTCAGCCACACCTTCCTCGCCCGCCTGACGCAGCTCGACTACGCCCGCGCCATCGCCTTTGTCGCCTTCGATGAGGAGACCGGCGAGATGATGGGCGCCGTTCGTCTGCATGCCGATGCGAACCACGAGACGGGCGAATATGGAATCCTGCTCCGCTCCGACCTCAAGGGGCTTGGGCTCGGTTGGGAGCTGATGCGGCTGATGATCGAATGGGCGAAGGCGGAAGGTCTGCGTGAGATCGAGGGCCAGGTGCTGCGCGAGAATTCCACCATGCTCGACATGTGCCGCAGCCTCGGCTTCTCGATCCGGATCGATCCGGACGATCCGGAACTGCGCCTCGTCACCCTGCCGATCGCCTCCATCGATGAGCCGGAAAAGCTCGCTCAACCGGCGTGAAACGAAAAAGCCCGCCATAGGGCGGGCCTCACTTTCTTCAGAAGCCTCATCCTGAGGGCCGCCAAAGGCGGCGTCTCGAAGGGTGGGGCGTCTTCAGTGCACTCTGGAACCTCCTTCGAGACGGTCGCTCCGCGCCCTCCTCAGGATGAGGTTGGTTCCAAAAGCAAAAATCCTAATCGTGGTCGTCTTCGAGCCCGCCGATATGCTTCTGGGCGTAGAGCTCAATGCCGACCTGCTCGACGAGGGTGAGCTGGGTTTCGAGGAAGTCGATATGGCCTTCCTCGTCCTTCATCAGATCCTCGAACAGGTTCTTCGAGACGCGGTCGCCGACGCTCTCGCAATAGGCTGCCGCCTCGCCGTAGAGATTGCGGGCATCGTATTCCGCCGCGAGGTCGGATTCGAGGATTTCCTGGACGGTCTGGCCGATGCGCAGGGGATCGAGCACCTGCAGGTTGGCAAAGCCCTCGAGGAAGATGATGCGCGCGATGAAGCGATCGGCGTGGTGCATCTCCTCGATGGATTCCTTGCGCCAGGTTTTCGCAAGCTCCTTGTATCCCCAATCGTCCAGGACCCGATAATGCAGCCAGTATTGGTTGACCGCTGTCAGCTCGCTGCGCAGGCCGCGATTGAGATACTCGATGACCTTGGGATCGCCCTTCATCCTACCCTCTCGTCCATTCGACGCCGGATGCGCCGGCTCCTTCTTTAGAGGATTTATGAACTAGGGCAAAAGGCACTTTTTTTAAAGGGTGGGTTCAGCCGCCACTTTTTCGAGGACGGTCGGACAGCAACCTCGGTTACAGGCGGCAATGGGTTCCACGCCCGCATCGACGAGCGCTTGGTCCATGATGGCACGGATCGTCCGCGCACAGCGCCCGCAATTGGGGCTGCAGCCGAGACAGCGATAGACCTGCGCCGGAGTGCGGGGACATTCCGGTCCCGGCTTGAGGCACGCTTTGACATCACCGTCGGAGAGGATGTTGCAGGAACAGACGATCATTTGTTGTTCTAGTTTAGAATTACTAAAAACTATATTAGATATCAAAGACTTACCGGAAAAGAGAGCCGGGCGCCAGTACTATTCCGTGTGCCCAGATGTCACGGTTAAGCTGTAACACTTAAGCGCATCATGCGGACCTGTAAGGACCACGTCAGTGAAAAATGGCCCCGGTTTTTCGCGCCGAACGATGCACACACCAAAGAAGAGAGCATCGCATGGATCCCAAAAGTGCAAATCCACTTTTGGGTCCGCAGCTCTAGCCGAGGCGCTTGAACAATTCGGGGTAATCGAGAACGAATCCGTCCTCATCCACGGGAAGGTCGGCGGTGAAGCCGCTCTCCAGGCTCTCGAATCGATAAAGCGAGCCTGCCTCGAGGGCCGTATAGCGCTGGTTGGCGGGCGCGACAGTCAACTCAGGCACAGTGATGTAGCAGAGGTGGATGTCCATGCTCTCGCCGGTTTCCAGGCCGAGACGCCGGACCGGCAGAGTGTTGGTGAGCGGTGTCGCTTGGATGTCGATGTCGATGCAGCCCTGAAGGGCTGGTTGGTCCTTGCCGTTCTCCCGCCAGTGCCCCCGACCATCGCTCTCCAGATGCAGTGCGTGGCCGGAGGTGGTTCTCAAGAGAGCCTCCTTCGTGTGCCACAGGGCATCCAGCTTGAGGCGATAGGAGAGGCCGAACTCGATTTCACCCTCCCGGGCAATCACGACGCCTGAGAGATCGAGCCCACCATCGGCCGGGCGCACATCCACATGTTCGAGCCCCGTCTCGCAGCCATCCCAGGCCGACCAGCGGATGGTACGGAAGATCAGTGTCGGGATGGACATAATGTGGCTCCAAGCTTCGCAGCTTCATGCCGGACGATTATGGCTCAGGCGGCAAGCTTGTCGACTCAGGTTCATTCTCTGCAGGAAATATGGAAGTATCGGCTATATTCACATCCTGCTTCCGCGTCAGAACAGGGCGCCACTAGAATAGCGTCTCAAAGCCCCCAGAATTCAGAAATTTAAGAGCATTATCAGTTATGCTCGGAACAGGCGTATAGTCGCCTCTTGTATATGGAATCTCAACATCATCGAGTATGCTTAGGAAAACTGTGAAAAACAGCAGTTCTCTCGCGTGATAAATGCATTGGTTAAGTATTCGAATGTTCTTAGGACGAGGATTTCCATGTGTTAAATGATTGCGAAGCTTTGTGACTGTTTCAGCGAAAGTCTGCTTCTGGCCAAGGAACGCTCTTATATTCGGAGTTGGAGATTGTGCATAAAAATCCACGAATGAGTTGCGGGCGGGTGGCTTATTGATAGTAATTACCCACGCCGTTGCTGAGGCTGGTTTCAGGCGCTGACGGTAGCGAGAATGGTGCCGAAGACGGTGACACTTGGCGTGAGCCGAGCCGTATCGACGACGGTGCGCACGGCCGCTTCGC